>JAEZKX010000258.1 GCA_023436025.1 Pseudomonadota bacterium
CAGGAGGCCCCATGCAGTACCTGCTGCTGGTCTACATCGACCAGGACATGATCGACGCGTTGCCGGAAGGCGAGTACGAGCAGCGCATGCGCCACTGCCTGGAGCACGCCGACGAGGAACACGAGCAGGGTCGCCTGCTGGGTTTCCAGCAGCTCGAGCCTCCCGCCACCGCCAGGTCGGTGCGCCGGCGCGCCGGCAGGTTCAGTGTGGTCGACGGCCCGTTCGCCGAAACCAAGGAAATGCTGGCTGGCTTCAACCTGGTCGAAGCCGACAGCCTCGAGGACGCGGTGCGCATGGCCCAGGCCCTGCCCTGGGCCGAGACCGGCTGCATCGAAGTGCGCGCGGTGCGCGCCGTCGATGCGGTGCGCGTGCGCGTGGGCGCGGCGCGGGCCCCCGCCACGGCCTGATCGTCGTCGGGGCATCGCGCCTGCGCGCCGACCGGCGGCTACTGCGCGGTCTGTCCACCGAGGTGCCGGGCGAGGAAGCCGAGCAGCTGCGCGTAGTAGCGGCGCCGGTGTTCTTCCTTGCGGAAGCCGTGGCCTTCGCTGTCGATGTACAGGGTCTGCACCGGTACGCCGGCCCGCTCCAGCGCGCGCTGCATCTTGCGGCTGTGCGAGATCGAAGCGACACGGTCCGCGCCACCCGCGGCAAGCAGCACCGGCACCTTGATCTGCCCCGCCAGATTGACCGGGGACCGCGCGGCCAGCGTGCTGCGCTCGCCCATCCAGTCGTTGGCCCAGTGACGTGCCCAGTTCGCCGAAGTCGCGTCCTGCGCATGCATCGCCGGAAGGTCGTAGACACCTACGTAGCCCACCGCACAGCGATACAGGTCGGGCTCCTTGGCCACGCCCATCAGGGCCGCGTATCCGCCGTAACTCGCGCCTGCAATGCAGATGCGCGCCGGGTCCGCGATGCCTTCCGCGATGGCCCACCGCGTGGCGTCGGTGAGGTCGTCCTGCATGGCGCCGCCCCACTCCTGCGCGCCGAGCCGGCGGTAGCGATAGCCGTAGTTGCCCGAGCCGCGGAAGTTCAGCCGCAGCACCCCATACCCGGCCGCCGCCAGCAGCTGGGCGTCCAGATCGAAGCCCCAGGCATCGTTGATGCCGAACGGCCCGCCGTGCGGCATGACCACCAGTGGCAGCGGCCTGTCTGCGCCCGACGGCCCGGTCAGGTAACCATGCAGTTCCACCCCGTCGCGCGCCTGCAGGGCGATCTTGCGCGTTGGCGCCATCGCCTCCGTGGGCATCCACGACAGCCGCGCGAACACGCCATTGGCGGTGCGCGCCTGGGCATCGAACAGCAGATACTGACCCGGGTCGCGGTCGCTCCAGGCGCTCACCAGCGCAAGTTGCCCGTCGCGCGTGGTCGATGTGATCGCGATGCCCCGGCCCGGCAGGGCCTTTTCCAGCGTCCGGTAGCGCATCGCCATGGGCGAAGCTTCGTCGAAGAAGCGCAGGGTCACGCCATCGTCCATGTAGCGCGCGCCGACCGGCGTGCGGGCATCGGTGTCGTAGAGGATCGCATCGGGATGCGGCCACCGGATCGCGCAGCAGCTCGGTACGCGCCAGCGTGCGCATGTCCCAGGCCTCGATCGCGTCGGGTCCCTCCTCGCGGGTAACCTGCACATAGGCCGTGACGCCGTCGGCGGCCATGCCCAGCGCGGTGGCGATGAAGCCGCTTTCCTCCGAATCGTTCACCAGCCGCCAGGGCGCGGTGGCGTTCTCCCGGTAATGGAGTTCGCTGTAGTTGCGATCGTCCGCGCCGCGGGCAAAGCGCACGCCACCGGACGGGTCCAGCGTGAATCCGGCGCGGCGTACCGGCGCCGCGGCCACGACTGCGCGCCGCCCGGAGCGCAGGTTCAGCCGTTCGACATGGGTTTTCGGCGCGCTCCCCGGCAGCCAGGTCGCCACCAGGATCGCGCCATTCTCGTCGGCCCTTGGATCGATGACTGTCGCGTACTCCTGCGCCACGGGCACCACGTTCTGCACGATGCCGGTCTCGGCAGCCAGGCCGATCAGCCGCCTGACCCGCTTGCCGCCGAGTTCCAGCACGTGCACCTCGCCGGTCTGCTAGAGCGCGTCCTCGCTGCCGAAGCTCTGCGCCATGGAAATCACGATGCGCTCGTCGTCCGCCCACCAGAAGTCCTCGACCGCCGAATCGGCCGCGCCCATGCCGCCGCCCACCAGCTGCTGGCCGGCGCGATCGAGCACCACCAGGACGGTGCGGTCCTCCATCGGCACGGTCGCCGCGTAATGCCGGCCGTCGGGCGAGATCCTGATCGTCTCGTAGCGATCGCGCTTGACCCACGGCGCGAGATCGATCTGCGCCCACACCGGACAGCACGCGAGCGCCATCACCACCGCCGTGGCCCATCGCCACGCGAACGCCGTCCTCTGCATCGTCCCGCTCCCTCGCGCCCGTGGCGCATCCCCCCACGATCCTATCGCCCGCCCGCCAGACGCACCAGCGCCTCCGCCGGATACGATGACGGGCGCGGACCCACCGCCATCGCGGGTGGCGCGCGGCCACCCCGGCTTCTGCGATGCGGACACCTGACGCAAGGGAAACGATCATGCGCCTGCCCTTCTGGCTCCTGCTGCTCAACCTCCTCGCCGGCTTCGCCTGCGCCGGCGAACCCGTCGCCAGCGTGCGCGTGGCCTTCGACCGTGAGGGGGTGACCTCGATCCAGGCACGGGGCCACGCCGATCTCGCGGCCGGGCGCGCCGTGACCGCGGACGATCCGGTGCGCGTCGCGTCGATCTCCAAGCTGGTCGTGGCCATCGGCGTCATGCGCATGGTCGAGGCGGGGCAGCTGGACCTCGACGCGGACGTGTCCGATGCGCTGGGCTGGCGCATGCGCCATCCGCAGTTCCCGGACACGCCGATCAGCCTGCGCCTGCTGCTGTCCCATCGCGCCGGCCTCACCGATGCGGCCGGCTACTGGCAGGTGCCGCTTGGAGAGGACCTGCGCGGCCTGCTGGACGATCCGCAGGCCTGGGACGCCGCGCACCCGCCGGGCGCCTTCTTCCGCTACGCCAACCTCGGCTTCCCACTGGTGGCGCAGGCGATGGAGCGCGCCAGCGGCGAACGCTTCGACCTGCTGATGCAGCGCCTGGTGCTGCAGCCGCTCGGCATCGCCGGCTGCTACAACTGGGCCGCCTGCGACGCGGCCACCGCCGCGCGCGCGGTGGTGCTCTACGACGCGGCCGGCCAGCCGGTGCGCGACGACCACCGCGGC
>JAEZKX010000272.1 GCA_023436025.1 Pseudomonadota bacterium
GGACAGGTCGGCGACCTGCCAGGGGTGGGCGCAGCCGGCCAGCAGGGCGCCCGCGACGCCCGCCGCGGCCAGCATGTGGACGGCCGAGCGGCTCACGCGCGCTCCGTCTCGCGGCGGGCCTTGAGCATCTTGTTCTTGATGCGGGTGCGCTTCAGCGGCGACAGGTATTCCACGAACACCTTGCCGGCGAGGTGGTCCATCTCGTGCTGGAGGCACACGGCCAGCAGGCCTTCGGCCTCGATGTCGCGCGACTGGCCGTCCTGGTCCAGCGCCCGCACCGTGACGGCGCGGGAACGCTCCACCCCGTCGTAGATGCCGGGGACGGACAGGCAGCCTTCATCCCCGGTCACCTTGTCGGCGCTGGCCTGCACGATCTGCGGATTGACCAGCACCAGCGGCTGGTTCCGCTCCTCGGACACGTCGATCACGATGACCTGCTCGTGCACGTCGATCTGGGTCGCCGCCAGGCCGATGCCGTTGGCGTCGTACATGGTTTCCAGCATGTCGGCGACCAGCGCGCGGATGCGCGCATCGACCGCCGGCACGGGCTTGGCGACGGTCTGCAGCCGCGGATCGGGATAGACGAGGATCGGAAGGAGGGCCATGGGAAGCAAATGGGGGCGTTGTCGCTATTTTCGCCACTTTTGCCGCCGACTGCGGTCCAGAAGGGCCATAAACATTGCCCGATCAAGGGCTTGGGGCCAGAATCGGCAGTAACTTGTCAAGAGCGGACGAAAAGAAATGGTGAGAACCAAGACAGCTTTTGGCGTGGCGGCGTGGGCCGCGATGGGAGTGGCATCGGTCCTGGCGATCCCCGCGCAGGCGCAGAACTTCCCCATCACCCCCACCCAGCGCGCCACCGCCGAACAGGTCGCCGTGGCCGGCATCCCGCTGTCGGAGCTGGCGGCCAACGCGCCCGATACCTACACGGTCAAGGCAGGCGACACGCTGTGGGCCATTTCCGGCATGTACCTGCTGCGGCCGTGGCGCTGGCCCGAGCTGTGGGGCATGAACCTCGAGCAGGTCCGCAACCCCCACCTCATCTTCCCCGGCCAGGTGCTGTACCTGGAGAAGGCCGACGGCCTGGCGCGCCTGCGCATGGGTCCGCCGAGCACCATGCCCGGCCCGGCGGAGACGGTGCGCCTGTCGCCGCGGGTGCGCATCGACGCGCTGCCCGATCCCGGCATCCCCACCCTGCCGCCGCACCTGATCGAGCCCTTCCTGAACGAAGCCATCATCGTCAACGAAGGCGAGCTCGACATGGCCCCGCGCATCGTCGCGGCTTCGGACGAGCGGGTGCTGATGAGCGCCGGCGACCGTGCCTACGTGCGCGGCCGCAACGGCACGCCGCTGGTCGAGCGTGATCCGCGCCGCATCGACGCCTTCCGCGTGTTCCGCAGCGCCGTGCCGCTGCGCGACCCGCTCACCCGCCAGGTGCTGGGCTACCAGGCCGACTACCTGGGCGCAGCCGAACTGGTGCGCAGCGAGTCCGTGCAGCCGGTGCGCGCGCCCAATGGCACGCTGGTCGAAACCATCGTGCCGGCCACGGTCGACATCACCCACATCCGCGAGGAGATCCGGGTCGGCGACCGGCTGCTGCCGGAGCCGCCACGGGTGCTCTCCAGCTACGTGCCGCGCGCGCCCGCGGGCGAGGTCGACGGCAGCATCATCGCCATCTACGGCGCCGCCGTGGCGCTGGCCGGCCAGAACCAGGTGGTGGTGATCAACAAGGGCGCGGCCGACGGCATCGAGAACGGCCATGTGCTGGCCGTGCTGCGCGCCGGCCGCCGCATCGAGGACCGCAGCATCGCGGCCGAACGGGCGACGCTCAAGCTGCCGGACGAACGCAACGGGCTGATGATGGTGTTCCGCACCTTCGACCGGCTGTCCTACGCCCTGGTGCTGGAGATCGGCGACGCCGTCCAGGTCGGCGACCGCATCGCCAGCCCCCGTCCCTGAGCGCGCTCCCATGCAGCGCGACGAGCTCGCAGCCTGGCTGCGCCTCGCGCTGACCCCGGGCCTCGGCAACGCCGGGGCCCGCACGCTGCTGCAGGCCTTCGGCCTGCCTGCCGCCGTTTTCACGCAGGCGCCCGAGGCGCTGGCGCAGGTCGTGCATGACAGCGCGCTGCGCCAGGCCCTGGCACGGGAGCCGGCGGACTTGCAGGCCCTGCTGGACACCACCTGGCGCTGGCTGCAGGACGGCGCCGGCGCCCATGCCGTCATCGCCCTTGGCGACGCCGAATACCCGGCCCCGCTGCTGGAGATTCCCGACCCGCCCCTGCTGCTGTACCGCCTGGGACAGCCGGCGCGGCTGGCAGCACCGGCCCTGGCCGTCGTCGGCAGCCGCAACCCGACGGCGCAGGGCCTGCAGAACGCGCGCCACTTCGCGCGCGCCTTCGCCGAAACCGGCATCACCGTGGTGTCGGGCCTGGCCCTGGGCATCGACGGCGCCGCCCACGAGGGCGCGCTCGAGGGCGCGGCGGACGACCTGGCGCTTGCCACCATCGCGGTGGTGGGCACCGGGCTCGACCGCGTCTATCCGGCGCGCCACCGCGAACTGGCGCATCGCATCGCCGCGCACGGCTGCCTGCTGAGCGAATATCCCCTGGGCACGCCGCCGCTCGCGCACAACTTCCCGCGCCGCAACCGCCTGATCTCGGGGCTGGGCCAGGGCACCCTGGTGGTGGAGGCGGCGCTCGAATCGGGCTCGCTGATCACCGCGCGGCTGGCGTCCGAGCAGGGACGCGAGGTGTTCGCCATTCCCGGCTCGATCCACGCGCCGCAGTCGCGCGGCTGCCATGCGCTGCTGCGCCAGGGCGCCAAGCTGGTCGAGAGCGCGCAGGACGTGCTGGAGGACCTGCGGCTCGCACCGCCGCTGCCGCGCGACGCGCCGGACGCCCGCGCACAGGCCCCCCAGGACGATGCGCTGCTCGCCGCCCTGGGCTTCGATCCGGTGGGGCTGGACGCCCTCATCGCGCGCACCGGCATCGCCGCGCCGCGGCTGCAGGCGCGGCTTCTGGAGTTGGAGCTCGAAGGTGAAGTCGCCCGCCTGCCAGGCGGGCTGTTCCAGCGGCTTGCACGCGCCTGAACGCGCGGCCCCGACGCCTGCACGCAACATGGCCCCGGCCGGCGCCCGCCGGCGGCGCGTGTTTTGCGGCTATATTGGGCTCATGTTTGAAGTGCTGGTGTTCGTCTACGAAAACTACTGGCGCGGCGACGCGGTTCCCGAGCTCCACCAGCTGGAACGGAAACTGAGCGCCCACGGCTTCGAACCCGACGAGATCCAGCAGGCGCTGGCGTGGCTCGACGGCCTCAACATCGCGGCGCAGACCACCATCTGCCTGCCTGCCGACCCCGCTCCCGAAGACCATTGGAAGCCCGCGCCCAGCGCCGCGGCCATGCGGGTCTACTCGGTGGCGGAACAGGACCACCTGGGCGCCGAGTGCCTGGGCTTCATCAGCTTCCTCGAGAGCTCCGGCGTGCTGCCGCCCGCCCTGCGCGAGATCGTCGTCGACCGCGCCATGGCCGCGCCGGGCGACCCGGTGGCGCTGGACGCGCTGAAGATCATCGTGCTGATGGTGTACTGGCGCTTCGGCCACGAACCCGACGCACTGGTGCTCGACGAGTTGTGCGACGACGCCGAGGAACGGGTGGCGCATTGAGGCGCGCCGCGGCGCACGCGTTGCGCGGGCACACCCGCTGGTGAATGCGCAGCGCGGGTGCGCACCATGGGCGCGCCCGGCAAGCGCACCACACCCCTACTGCAGCAAGCGCTCCGGATTCGCGTCCAGCTTGGCCAGCGCATCGCGCGTGGCGCGCACCGTCAGGGCCTCTTCCTCCGTCGGCACCAGCAGCCCCGCCTGCAGGTAGGCCGCCAGCCGCCGCAGCGGCATCAGGAAGCAATGGCCGTCGCTCGCGGCCAGCAGGTGCAGCTGGCGCCGGTCGCTGCACCAGACGTACTGCACCTGGCGCACTTGGCTGTTGTGGTCCAGCATGTACCACGTGCCCAGCTGCAGCTCGTTGGCCCAGGCGGCCATGGCGGCGTTGGGTTGCGAGCCGCCGGTGCTGATCACTTCGATCATCGAGGCGTCGATGCCCAGCATCAGCTCGATGCTCTCCTGGTCCAGCGGCAGTTCGCCGGCGTCGTCGTCGGAGACGAAGTCCTCGAGGTTGGCCAGGCGCTTGGTCATCGCCTCGATGAGCGCGTGCGGGATGGCCTCGGTCTTGGACATGAAGGCATCGGCCAGCGTGTCGCCGATCACCTTGATGTGCGTTTCCTGCTCGGCGTCCGACACGCCCAGCAGGGTCATGCCGCGGCGCAGGCGGGCCAGCAGATCGGGCAGGTCCTGGATCACCTTGGCGCGGTCGTTGCGGTTGGGCTTGGCGGAGGCGGCCCACACCAGGTCGCTGGCGGACTTCTTCAGCTGCAGCGTCTCCTCTTCCTGCGGGCCGTGCCGCACGGCGGCCACCGCCAGCACCTCGGCCCAGACCTTGAACAGGAACTCGCGGATCTCCTCGCGCACCGGCACGTCGCTGAGCATCTTGCGCAGCTCGATGGTGTACTGGATCGCCATGGTCTCGCGCTGCTCGACCTGCTGGGCGACGCTGACCAGCTTCTGCGTCGGGCCCTTCTGCGTCAGGAAGCGCGAGAGGAACTTCTGGAACTCCTCGTAGACCAGCTGGAACACGCGCCGACCGGTCTCGGGGTACTGCTCGATCACCTGCACCACGCGCTTGATCTCGGTCTCGAGCTCGCTGCCGGAAATGGCGGCGGAATCGAAGCCCAGCACGCAGGAGCCCATGCGGTCGATCAGCTGGCGCGCCGGATGCTCCAGCGAGCCGAAGAACTCGGGTTCGGCCAGGGCCACGCGCAGCACCGGCATCTGCAGGCGGGCGAACCACACGCGCACGGCCGCCGGGATGCGCTCCTCGGCCAGGATGGCCTGGAACATCAGGGCGACGATCTCGATGGTCGCCTTCTCGTTGGAGGTGGAAGCCTTCTGCTTGAGGTCCTGCGTGCGCACCCGCAGGTCCTGCGCCACCTGCTGCACCGCATCGTCGTCGAAGATGACGATGTCGCCAGCCGTCATCCCGGCCGCGTGGACCCGCGTGTGGACCTGGGTCTGCACCTGGGTTGCATGCGCGGTCACCGCGTCCCGCAGCGCTGGTGAGACCGGCGCGCCCGGCGCCCCCGGCTCGAAGCCGGCGACCCGCTCGGTAAGCAGCCGCCGCAGCTGGCCCAGCACGCCGCTGGCCCGCGCGCGGGCCCGCGCCAGCGGGGTCGTGTTCGTCATCAGGCGGGTCTCGTCACC
>JAEZKX010000292.1 GCA_023436025.1 Pseudomonadota bacterium
CCTGCAGCGCTTCGTGGACGCGCAAGACCGCGTGTGGGACGACGTGCTCGCCGAGCTCGGGCAGGCCCGCAAGCGCTCGCACTGGATGTGGTTCGTGTTTCCGCAGCTGGCGGCGCTCGGCCGCAGCAGCACGGCCAGGTTCTACGGCATCAGCGGGGCCGACGAAGCGCGCGCCTACCTGGCGCACCCGGTGCTGGGGCCGCGCCTGCACGCATGCTGCGCCCTGCTGCTGCAGGCGCCCGCGGTCACGGCGCGGGACATCTTCGGTGAGGTCGACGCGATGAAGCTGCGATCGTGCCTCACCTTGTTCGATGCCATCGCGCCGCAGGCGCCCATCTTCCGGCAATGCCTCGACCGTTACTTCGCCGGGGAACGCGACGCGCTGACCGCCTCTTTGCTCGCTGGCCCGGACGCAGCTGCCTGACGAGCACGCGGCGCGCAATGTGCCACCGGCGCATTCTGCGCCACCAACTGCGCCATCAGCTGCGCCACCCAGTCGATGAAGACGCGCAGCTTGGCGCTCACGTGCCGGTTGGGCGGATAGGCCACGTACAGCCGCATCGGTGCGAGCTGCCAGTCATCGCGAGGAGGAGTTGACCTCTCCCGCAGCGGCATGGCGAAATCAGTGCCATGCTCGAAACGCTCTCCCAGCTCGTGGCCGCTTCTTCCGTCGTTGGCGCCAGCGTCGCCTTCGTGCATGGCGATCGCATCGAGGTGGCGGCCGCAGGATGCCGGGACGCCCTGAGGGACCTGCCCGTCACCGTCGACACAGTCTTCGACGTGGCGTCCTTGACCAAGCCGCTCGCCGCTTTCGCCGCGCTGCAGCTCGCGGACGAGGGTCTCCTGGACCTTGACCAGCCTGTTGGCGAGTACACCCGGATGTTGGTGCCTGACGACGCGCGCGCAGCCAGGATCACCGTCCGCCATCTCCTCTCGCATACTTGCGGCCTGCAGAACATCCGCGGCAAGGAGCCGCTTCGCATGTACTTCGAGCCAGGGGCGTGGTTCAGTTACTCGAGCCTGGGCTATATGTACCTGCAACTTGCGCTTGAAGCCAGGACTGGTGAGCCGCTCGAAGACACCATACGCCGGCTCGTGTTTGACCCGCTCGGGATGGCCTCGTCCAGCCTTCAATGGCGGGCAGAGCTCGCCGGAAATGAGGCAGCTCCACATGAGGGCGGAGCCCGGCTGGAACCTCATCGTCCCCCAGCATCCAATGCCTCGTACTCGCTCAAGACGACTGCCCCGGACTATGGCATGTTCGCGCGCGCCGTGCTGCGCGGCGACCGTCTGCGGCGCAGCACTTGGCAGCAGTGGCTTGCGCCGACCGTCATGGTTCCATCAGGAGAGATCGAGCGCCTCCATGCGCCTCCAGAGAGGACGGAGCCGGATATCGGCTGGGGATTGGGCTGGGGTGTGGAACCGGCCGCAGGCACCTTCTTTCAGTGGGGCAAGATGACGGGAATGCGGTCCTTCGTCATGGGAGACCTCCGCCGCCAGACGGCACTGGTCGTGCTGACGAACAGCAACACAGGGCTGCGCTTGGTGGCCGAACTCGTGGCAGGCCTGCTGCCTGGACCCCATCCGTCCATGCGCTGGCTGCGTGAAGGCGTGACCGAATAGGAGGACGGGCGGCATGCTCGCTCCGGCCAGGAGCTGACCGCCCATTCCCGGTTCGCACCGCTCGCCCTATCCTCTCCACCCACTCAGGAGGAATGCATGGATTCAAACAAGCGACCGACAAACACAAGACGCTCCTTGCTGGGCGCAGCGTCTGCCGCCGCACTCCTGCCCTCCCCTTGGGTACGCGCCTCCGGCTTTGCCTGGCCGCGTGGCGAAGGTGAAAGTGGCGCCGGCGACCATCTCGCGGAACGCCTTGACGATGGCATGCGCAGCGGACAGCTTGCGAACCTGCACGCCGTGTTCGTCGCGCGCCATGGCAAGCTGGTGGCCGAGCGCTACTACCCGGGCTCGGACGAGCGCTGGGGTACGCCGCTGGGGACCGTGGCGTTCGGTCCAGACACGCTGCACGACCTGCGCTCGGTCAGCAAAGGCGTCGTGGGGCTCCTTTATGGAATCGCCCTGGCCGAAGGCAAGGTGCCCGCCCTCGATACGTCGGTGGTCGACGCCTTCCCCGCCTATGCGGACCTGGCGGCGGAGCCGGCACGACGCGCCATCCGGATCGAGCATGTGCTGTCGATGACGATGGGCCTGGCGTGGAACGAGGACTTGCCGTACAGCGATCCGCGCAACAGCGAGATCGCCATGGAGAACAGCGCCGACCGCTACCGCTACGTGCTGGCGCAGCCGGTCGTGTCGCCTGCCGGCGCAGCATGGCGATACAGCGGCGGCGCAACCGCGATCCTCGGCCACCTGGTCGCGCGTGGCGCGGGCATGCCGCTGCTCGACTTCGCCCGCAGCCGCTTGTTCTCCCCGCTCGGGATTGCGCAGGCCGAGTGGACGCCGGGCAGCAACGGGGAGGCGGCGGCGGCCTCCGGCCTGCGCCTGCGTGCAGGCGACCTGGCGCGTATCGGCCAGCTGTTCCTGCAGCGCGGCGCCTGGCAGGGCAGCCAAGTCGTGCCGGTGGAGTGGCTGGCCGCGAGCCCCGCGCCCCGGGCGGCGGCTTTCGAAGACGTTCGCTATGGCTACCACTGGTACGTGGCGCCGCGGCGTGACGGTTCCCCGATGATCATGGGGTTCGGATATGGTGGCCAGCGTCTCGTCGTGATCCCCGCGCTGGGAATCGTCTACGTGATCTTCATGGGCAACTACCAGCATTCCTTCCCGGTGCAGTTGCAGCGTGTGTTCGCGGTGCAGAGGGTCATCCACGGCGCATTGGGCTTGTGAGGGGCCACGAAAGGCCCGCGGCCTGTACGCGAGGCACCAGCTTCTCCTCCCAGCAGGCATGGGCGGCGTCGCGCCACTGGTCCGGCAGCAGGGGTTGTCCCAATGGCGGCGGCTCTCCTTCGCTACCGTCCCGGCAGGCGGTGGGCGCGTGAAGCTGCGCACGGTGGGCGTACACGACGCCCGCAACGATCATCACATCTTGGGGATCTTGAACTCGTTGACCAGGCGGGAACTCCCGGCGGATCTCTGCTTCCTGGAACCTGCGCAGAAGGTGATTCCAGCGAATATTCGCTCAAGTTCCAAAAAGAACGAAACATGCACTAGACGGGCAGCGCGACGCCGCGCTCCTCGAAGACTTCCCGTGCGACCTGCAGCGCGTTGATGGCACTGGGAAAGCCGCAGTAGACCGCCATCTGGAGAAGCACCTCCACGATCTCGGCCGGCGTGCATCCGACGTTGAGGGCTCCGTGCAAGTGGACACGCAACTGAGGCATCGCCGTCCCCGTCGCAGTCAGCGCGGCCACGGTCGCGAATTGCCGGGACCGAAGATCCAGCCCGGGGCGGGACATCACATCCCCGTAGGAAAAGTCGATCACCCACGCCGCCAGGTCGGGGGCGACGTCCTTCAGGCTCTCGACGACGGCCGCGCCCGTGGCGCCTGTGATGCGGCCGAGGGCCTGCTCACCGGCGGCGCGCCGCGTGTCCTGGCTGTTCATGGCGTTTCCTTTCTCAGCCCAAGCGCTCAAGCCGGCATGCCGCCGGCAGGATGGAGCAAGACCGCCAGCGTAGGCGGATTGCGGCAAAAGCGCTGGCACGCAGCTGCGGCATGCTTGCCCGATCCTGCAGAACGCCGCATCCTGCGTCCTCCTGCCCTCCCTGCAAGACCCACAATCACGCCATGCAGCCCGCCTCCGCACTCGCGCCGCAGGACCCGCATGCCGAACTCGTCGCGCTGGCGCGCCAGCTCGCGCCATTGGAAGGACCGAACGAGACGGGCCTGCCCGGCCTGCACCTGATTCGCGCGAACGCCCCTGGGAATGCACTTCCGGCCATGTACGAGCCCGGCCTCGTCTTTGTCTTGCAGGGGAGCAAGCGGGTTGTCCTGGGTGACGAGACTCTGGTCTACGACCCCCTGCACTACCTGCTGGTACGCATGATGGTGTTGCCGCGGGGGCAGGTCATCGAGGCTTCTGCGGACCATCCATTCCTCTGCGTGCGGGTTCGGCTCGACCTGCACGAACTTGGACAGCTCATGCTGCAGGCACCGGCGGTTCTCCACGGAGATGCCACACCGCAGGCATTGCGGGTCGCCGTCGTCTCGCCGTCGCTTGCGGACACCCTGCTGCGCCTGTTGCGCATGGTGCGCTCGCCCGCGGACCTGCGGGTGCTCGGTCCGTTGGCGGTGCGCGAAATCCTCTGGCGCGTGCTGACAGGTGAACTGGGCGCATCGATTGCGGATCTCGGCCTGTCAGGAGGACGTGCGCAGCGCATTGCCCGCGCCGTGCAATTCATCGAACAAAACTTTGCGCAAGCGCTGCGGGTGGACGACGTGGCGAAGGCCGTGCACATGAGCGTCTCCAGCCTGCACCACCAGTTCAAGGCGGCGACCTCCATGTCGCCCGTGCAGTTCCAGAAGCAGCTGCGGCTGCATCATGCACGGCGCATGATGCTGGCGGACGGACTCGATGCCGCTGCCGCGGCGCACCGCGTGGGGTATGAAAGCCCGTCCCAGTTCAGCCGCGACTACCGCAGGCTTTTCGGCGCATCGCCTCGGGCGCACATCGCTCAGCTGCGACAGTTGCTGAGGACCGTCCCACGCTAGTCGAAACTCACCATCCCCTTCAACACATCCCGCGCCTCGCGGATCGCCTCGAGGTGCGCCTGCCGGAACGCCTGCATCGACATCCGTTCGGCCCGCACCGACAGGCTCAGGGCGGCCAGCGTCTTGTCGGGAGTACTGGTGACTGGCAGTGCGATGGAACGCACGCCGAGCTCCAGTTCCTCGTCGCATTCCGCCCAGCCGTGGATGCGGCAGTGCTCCACCTGCTCGATGGCGGCGGCCGGGTCGCGCGCGGTCCTGGGGGTGTAGGCATGCATCGGCGTGGCGGCCAGGTAGCGCGCGACGTCCGCGCGCGGCCAGGTCGAGAGCATGGCCCGCCCGAGGGCGGAGCAGAAGGCCGGCAGGCGTGAGCCGATGCCCAGGCCGGTGGACAGCGTGCGACGTCCGGTGGAGCGGGCAATGATCAGCACCTCGTCGTCCAGCAGCAACCCGAGCGAAGCCGATTGCCGGGTGCGGTCGGCCAGCTGGTCCAGCACGGGCTGCGCAAGCTGCGGCGCCGGCCGCGACACCAGGTAGGGCCGCGCCAGCAGAAGGGTGCGCGGCGCCACCCAGAACCACTTGCCATCGCTGTGGAGGTAGTCCAGTTCCTGAAGTGTCTTCAGCAGGCGCCGCGCCGCCGCCGGCGTGTAGCCCGTGAGGCGCGCCACCTCCGTCAGGTTCAGTCGCGAATGCTTGCGCTCGAAGCAGAGCAGCACCTTCAAGCCTTTTTCGAGCGACGCCACGAAGTCGCGCGGGCGCGAACGGCCCCCATCGTTCATCGGCCGATTATCTGCGCAATGCGCAATTTCGCCCCTCCAAGCAGCCCGCGCTCGCCAGAATCAACCGCTTCCTTGATGCACATCGCTTGCTCGCAGCGTGCGCATCTGGCAGGCACCACCGCGTGCTGATCTCCCGCAACTCAAAAAAGGTGAGACATGATCAAGAGACGAGACATCCTGGGATACGCATCGCTGGGCGCGGCCCCCTTCCTGGCACGCGCCAACGACTTTCCGCGCATGCCGATCAACCTGGTGACGCCGCTGGCCGCGGGTGACGCCGCGGACCGCGCTGCCCGCCTGATGGGGCAGGAGCTGGCGCGGCTGCTGGACACGCCGGTGACGGTGAGCAACCGGCCGGGCGCCGGCGGATCGCTGGGCACGCAGTCGGTCATCCGCGCGGCCAAGGACGGCTACACCCTGCTCTATGCGCAGAACAGCCCGCTGACGATCCGGCGCGTGCTGGAGCCGGAAGCAGCCAACTACGACCCGGTGCGCGACCTGACGCCGCTGGGGGTGACGACGCGCAGCCCCTCGGTGCTGGTGGTGCACAAGGACGCGCCCTTCAAGACACTGAAGGAGATGATCGCGCACGCCCCCAAGGCGTCCAAGGGCATCCGCATCGGCAATGCCGGTCCCGGCTCGGTGGGCGAGATCAGCACGCAGCTGATCAACGCGGCGACCGGCGTCACGCTGAACCCGGTCAACTACAAGGGCGCGGCACCCGCCATCACCGACCTCCTGGGCGGCCACATCGAAGGCGTGATCCTGGCGCTGGGCGCGGTCAGCACGCACATCCGCAGCGGCAACCTGCGTGCCCTCGCGATCTCCTCGCGCTTCCCCGAGTTCCCGGACGTTCCCACGCTGCGCCAACTGGGCTACAAGGCCGATATCCTGGGCGTGTGGTTCGGCTTCTTCCTGCCGGCGGGCGTGCCCCAGCCCATCGTCGACAAGATCGTGCCGGCGCTGGAGGAGGCGACGCGCCACGCCGGCATCTCGGCGCAGTTGCTGCCGGCGGGCATCGTGCAGGAGTGGGGTTCGGCGCGCGTACTGGCCGATGAGATCACCAACGAATTCCGCGCCGTGAGCGAGCTGCTCGGCGCGCAGGGAAAGACAGCGAAATGAAGGATGGGGTCGAGATGTCGAAGCGTTTGCATGTGGCCGTCGTGGGCGGCGGGATGGGCGGCCTGGCCGCGGCGGTGGCACTGTCCCACCGCGGCATCAGCGTGGCGGTGTACGAGCAGTCGGACGTGCTGCGCGAGGTGGGTGCCGGGGTCTTCATCTATCCCAACAGCCTGCGGCAGCTGGAGCGGCTGGGCCTGGGCGATGCGCTGGCGCGCGTCGGTGCCAGGGTCGGCAGCGGCTCGGAGTACTACCGCATGGACGGCAGCGTGGTCGGCAAGATCCTCACCACCGACTCCAGCGGCTGGAACGGCATGTACGGCATGCACCGCGCCGACATCCTCAAGGTGCTGGCCGATGCGCTGCCCGCCAGCGCCATCCACACCGGCCACCGCTGCGTCGGTTTCCGCCAGGACGCGCAAGGCGCCGAGCTCACTTTCGAGAATGGCAATGTGGCGCGCGCCGACGTGGTGATCGCCGCCGACGGCATCAACTCGGTGCTGCAAAAGTACGTGGTGGAGCCATCGCCGCCCGAGTACGCGGGCTTTCGCGCCTACCGCGGCCTGCTGCCGGCGGCGAAGCTGCCCGAGTGGCGGGGCGAGGCCCACCAGGTCTGGATGGGCGACGGCAAGCACTTCATGGTGTTCCCCGTGCGCGGCGGTGAGCTCCTGAACTATGTCGGCTTCGTCCCGACCCGCAGCGAGACGGCGGAATCGTGGTCCGCCGTCGGCGACCGCGACGAACTCGCCGCCTCGTTCGCCGGCTGGGACCCTCGCGTGACCTACCTGCTGGAGAAGGTCGAGACCTGCTTCTGGTGGGGCCTGTACGACCGCAAGCCGCTGCGCACCTGGGTCAATGGCCGCCTGGCACTGCTGGGTGATGCCGCCCACCCCATGCTGCCCCACCTCGGCCAGGGAGCCAACCAGGCCATCGAGGACGGCACGGCGCTGGCCGTGATCCTGCAAGCCTGCGCACAGGACGCGTCGATGTCGCTGGAGGAGGCGCTGAAGAAGTACCAGGCGCTGCGGCAGCCGCGGACCTCCATGGTGCAGGCCGAGGCCCGCAAGAATGGCCTGCGCTACGACTCGAAGTACGCCGACCTCGCGCAGCGCGACCGCGAGATCGCCAACTCGGCGCAGCTGCGGCGCTCGCTGTACGACTACGACATCGAGCAGGAGGCGGCGCAGCTGGTGCGTAGGGAGGTGGCGACCTCCTGAGCTGAGCGTTCGTCGCGCCGCGCTTGACACGCACTGTATCGATGATATATTAGAATTGTATCTTCGATACAGAAAGACCTGCCATGACTCAGCGTACCGTTCTCCTCACCGGCGGATCCGGCTTCGTCGGTGGAACCATGATCCAGCACCTGCGGGCGCAGGGCTGGCAAGTCCGCGCCCTGGCGCGCTCGCCGCAGGCGCAAGCCCGCGTGGCGGCGCTCGGCGCCCAGCCCGTGCCGGGCGACCTCGCGGATGCGGCGTCGCTGCGGCGGGCCGTGTCCGGCTGCGACGCGGTCGTGCATGCGGCCGCCGTGTTCAAGCTGTGGGGCGACCCCCGGGAGTTCGAGCAGGCCAATGTGCAGGGCACCCGTGACCTGCTGGCGGCTGCCGCTGCGTCACCGACGGTGGGGCGCTTCGTCCAGGTGGGCGCCGCCGCGGTGGTGATGGGCGACGTCGAGCCCATGCTGCGCGCCAACGAGAACCTGCCGCGCCAGGAGCGTTCCTGGGCGCCGTACAGCGCGTCCAAGGCGCGCGCCGAAGCCGAGGTCCTGGCCGCCAACGCGCCCGGCCGCTTCGAAACCATGGTGATCCGCCCGCCCATGGTCTGGGGCCGGGGGATGCCGACGCTGGACCACATGGTCGACACCGTGCGGGCCGGCCAGTTCCGCTGGGTGGGCGACGGTTCACAGTCCATGTCGACGGCGCATGTGGGCAACGTCTGCCACGCCGTCGCGCTGGCGCTGGACCGCGGCACCGGCGGCCAGGCCTACTTCGTCAGCGACGGACAGGACGGCACGCTGCGCAGCGTGCTGTCGGCGCTGCTGCGCTCGCGCGGCG
The DNA here is from genome assembly GCA_023436025.1 of Pseudomonadota bacterium. GTDB lineage: Bacteria > Pseudomonadota > Gammaproteobacteria > Burkholderiales > Burkholderiaceae_C > Ramlibacter. The sequence goes on from JAEZKX010000292.1 coordinate 8,619, forward strand.
TGGAGCCGCCGAAAGCCTCGGCGCCGCTGCCGGTGGCCTGGGCGATGGCGCGCGTCATGGAATGGGCATGGCGGCGCTTCGACCGCGCCGGCGAGCCGCCGATCACGCGCCAGATGCTGCGGCTGATCGGCGTGCCCTTCACCGTGGACATCGCCAAGGCCGAACGCGAACTGGGCTACCGCCCCGTCGTCTCGTGGGAGCAGGGCCTGGCAGCCATGCGCACCTAGGCGACGGGCGCAGCCCGCGCCCCTTGCGCGAGCCGGGCCACCACGGCCTCGAACAGGAGGGCGCTGGTTGCCTCCACCTCGCGCCTCGACTTGTAGCTGTCGGCCACGGCCAGCAGGCCGTTGCAGGCGGCCCAGAGAGCGCGCGATGCCTCCTCCACGCCGACCTGGAACACGCCGCGGTCCACCAGGCGCTGCACGCGCCCCCGCAGCAGCGCATAGCCCTCCTCCGCCAGCTGCGGCTGCGACCGCAGCTGCGCCATGTACAGGGCGTGCAGCGCCGGCCGCTTCAATGCGAATTCAACCGCCTGGTCCCATCCGTGGCGCAGCTGCACCAGCGGATCGTCGCCAGCGGGCACGGCGCGTTTGCGGGCCATGAATTCCGCCATGCCCTGGCGCACCAGCGCCAGCGCCAGGCCGTCCTTGTCGCCGAAGTGGTGGTAGAGCGTGGGCGACTTCACGCCGGCGGCCTCGCACACCGCGCGGGTGGTCAGCGCAGCCGGCCCGCCGCGCTCCAGCACGTCGGCCGCGGCGCGCAGGATGGCCTGTTCGGTGTCGCTGCTCACACGGAGGTCCGGCGAAAGGAGTGGCGCAGATGCATGGCGTGTGAAGCGATGGTACAAGAGGCGGGCCCGCGGGCGCCTCAGCCCACCGGCCGCGCCAGCCGCCGGCTGGCGCGCGAAATGGCGTAGTTCACCGCGCAGTACAACACCGCCACCACCAGGTACACCGGCACCAGCGAGCGGTAGTTGGCGATCAGCACCTTGGCGTTCTGCATCAGCTCGCCGTAGGTCACGACGTAGCCGAAGGTCGTGTCCTTCACCACGATGACCAGTTGCGCGACCAGCGCCGGGACGATGAAGCGCAGCGCCTGCGGAAAGACGACCAGGGCGAAGACCTGCGCGTTGCGCAGCCCCAGGGCGCGCGCGGCGTCGGTCTGGCCGCGCGGCACGGCCAGCACGCCGGCGCGGTAGACCTCGGCCACCACGGCGGCGGTGCTCAGGCCCACCGGCAGCGTCAGCATCCAGTACGCGCTCAGCTTGATCCCCACCGAGGGCAGGACCAGGAAGCACACGTAGATCAGCAGCAGCGTGGGCACGCCGCGCAGGAACTCGATGGCGGCCACGGCGGGCCAGCGCAGCAGCCGCGAACGCGAGAGGCGACCGAGCAGCAGCACCAGCCCGAAGCTCAAGGCGATCGCGGCCGCCATCGCCGCCGATGCCAGCGTGCCCAGCAGCCCCTTGCCCAGGAAGATCCAGGTGGATTTCCAGGCGAAGAATTCCCACAGCCGCCCCTCCAGCTGGCCCGCCGCATGGAAGCGGTAGACCACCGCACCCGCCAGCATGACCATCGCGAGGGCGACGGCGACGCTGGCGGCGCGCGTGACCGCCTGCGCCCGGGCACCCAGGTCACCGAACAGCACGTCTTCCAGCGCGCGGCTCATCGCAGGATGCGTACCTTCCTGTCCAGCGTGGCGCCCGCCCATGCGATGAGCAGGCCGGAAGCCAGGTACAGCGCGGCCGCCACCGCGAAGGCGGCGACACCCGCCGCGGAATCGTTGGCCAGCTTCGCCACCAGCGCCGTGAGCTCGCGGCCCGGCACCGGCACCTGCGAAGCGAGCGACGTCGACAGCATCAGCGCGATGAGCAGCGAAGTCATGGGCTGCACCACCGACCGCAGCGCCTGCGGCAGCACCACCCAGGTGACGATGCCCAGCGGCCGCATGCCCAGGCTGCGCGCGGCCGCGACCTGGCCGTCACCGACGGTGTTGATGCCAGTGCGCAGGTAGTCGGCGGTGAAGGCGGAGCACACCAGCGTCAGGGTGAGGATCACGCTCGGCTCGTAGTCGATCACCACGTTGAGGTCCGGCAGCGCGAACACGATGAAGATCAGCAGCGCCACGCCAGGGATGTTGCGGAAGACCTCGACGTAGGCGGTCAGCACGAAGCGCAGCGGACGCAGCGGCAGCAGCCGGGCCACCGTCACCACGATGCCCAGCGCGAAGCCGGCCACGAACGAGAGGGACGTCAGCTTCCAGGTCAGCAAAAGGGCCTGCCAGAAGGCAGGCCCGTGTTCGGCCAGCAGCCGGACGACGCTGTCCATGGATCAGGGGATGGTCGGCGGCGTGGGAACGTTGGTGCTGCCGGTGCGCTGCCCGATGGACACGTTCCACAGCTTGGCCCAGGTGCCATCGGCCTGGATCTTCTTCAGGAAGGCGTTGACGAAGGCCACGCCGTCGGAGCCCTTGGGCAGGCCGATGCCGTACGGATCCTGCGGGCCGAAGGGCGCGCCCGCCAGCTTGGCCTCGCCGGCCCCCTGGCTGAGCACGTTGAGCAGCAGCGTGTAATCGGTGACATAGGCGTCCACACGGCCCTGGCGCAAGGCGTCCAGCGCCTCCTGGTGCGTCTGGAATTCCTGCACCGTGGCGCGCGGCGCGAACTGCGCCAGGATGGCGGGGCCGGTCGACCCGGCCTGGGTGGCCGTGCGCTTGCCGGCCAGATCGTTGTGCGACTGGATCGCCTGGTTGTTCGACTTCACCAGCACGCCCGCCTGCGAGGTGTAGTACGGGCCGGCGAAGGAGATCTTCTCGGCCCGGGCCGGGGTGATCGAATAGGTGGCCAGCACCATGTCCACCTGGTCGTTGATGAGGACCTGCTCGCGGGTGGACGAGGTCACCTGCGTGAACTGGAACTTGGAGCCGTCGCCCAGGATGTAGCGCGTGAGCAGCTGGGCCAGCCCGGCGTCGAAGCCGCGGATCTTGCCGTCGCGCTCATTGAGCTGGGAGAACAGGTTCGAGGTCTGGGTGGCGCCCAGGCGCAGCGTGCCGGCCTGCTTGATCTTGCTGGCCCACTTGTTGGCGGCGATGGTCGCGGCGTCGGCCACCGGGCCCTGCGCGACGATGGCGTCGAACGCGGCCGCATTGATGGGCGAGCCTTGCGCGAACAGCGGGGCGGCGCCGGCCGCGGCCAGCGCGACCACGGCGGCCTTCAGGACAGATCGAATAGCCATTGCGTTCTCTCGGTTGGTGTGACTCCGGCGAATGTAGCGCAGTCGCTGCCGCGCAGGGCCAAACCGCCCTTACCACAAGCCGCGGCGCCGCCCTTCCACAGACCGCGGGGACAAGCTTGTGGATAAACGTTGGGGAGTTGTCGCGGAGCCAGTCCTGGCGCGGGCTGCGACGCGATGCCACTTCATTGAGCAGGGTCCGGACGGCACGAAAATTTTTCTCCGCACGGCTGTCGCGCAGGCCCGGACCGGCCGCGCGGCTATGCTTGCGGCCATGGATGCAGGCCCGCCCCGGACGCTCGAATCTGCACTGCGGGCAATCGCTGCCGCGCAGGAACGGGCGTCGGCGGCGGGCATCGCCCTGCGCCAGCCGCCGCCCGTGCCCACCACCTGCTGCGGACGCGGCTGCAACGGCTGCGTGTGGGAGTCCTTCCACGATGCCGTCGGCTGGTGGCTGGAAGATGCCGCCGCCGCCCGCGCGGCGTAGCCGGACGGCGTGGCGCGCGGCCCGGGGGGGCGGTCAACTCAATGCAGGACCGGCCGCTCGCCCAGCTGCTCACGCAGGCGCCGCTCGCTTTCCTGCAGGCGGCTGATCTCCGCCATGGCCGCCTCCACCCGGTCGGCCGGGGCGCCGGCCTGCTGGAGGTCGAAGGCGCGCTCGAAGGCGGATTCGGCATGCCGGCTGATGGCGGCGAGCTGCGCACGGAGGCGACCGGCGTCGGCGTGGGTTTCGGTGGTCATCGAAAGTCTCCTGCGGGTGCGTTGCGGATGGCGCAGTGTCCGCGCCGCCGGCGCCCGGGCCGTGTAGGCCAGTCCGCACGCATGGCGTGATCCGCAAGCGCGGCATGGCGTCGCCGGCGCGCGCACGCGCGGACGGAAAAAGAGGAAGCCGCGCGGCACCGGCGCGTGTCAGCCGCCAGCCGGGCGCCGCGGGCGGACGCCCAGCGCCTGCCCGATCGCCAGCCCCGAAAGGCGTGCCATGGCCAACAGGCGCTCCGCACTCTCGCCTGCGCGTGCCTTCGCCGACAGGCCCGCCATGGTCATGCTCATGAAGTCGGTGAGCCCTTGGGCCTGCGCGGGATGGCGCGCCGCGATGTAGTCGTGGATCATGCGTTCGGCATCCTGGCGAAGCCCGCATGCGGCCGCGCGCGCGCCGTCGTCCCTGCACCGCGTGTCTTCCAGCACCAGGCAGCCGGCGACGCCGCGGTCGGCCGCATAGCGCCGCGCGGCTTCCTCCAGCACGGCCAACAGGCATTCGGCCACCGGCCGGTCCGCGCGCAGCAGCTGCGCGAGCGGAATGGCGCCGGTGTTTCCATAGCGCTCCAGCACACGCTGGTACAGGCCCATCTTGCTGCCGAAAGCAGCATAGAAGCTGGGCGGGCGGATACCGAGCGCCGTCGTCACGTCCTGGACGCTCACGTTGTCGTAGCCGCGCGCATGGAACATTTCTTGTGCAAGCGCCACGGCTTCATCCACATCGAAAAGGCGGGGGCGGCCGCGCTGGCGGGCATTTTCTGTAGTCATTCCTACAAAAACCTTTGAAAGCATGGGGTTGTCCACATACGGTTAATGTAGCAACACCTACATAAATTTCAAGGAACGAAGAAATGGCCCTGTTCAATGGAAAGTCCGTCCTGGTGCTGGGTGGCAGCCGCGGCATCGGAGCGGCGATCGTGCGCCGCTTTGCCGCGGAGGGCGCGAGGGTGCGCTTCACCTACGGCGCGTCCCCCGAAGCCGCGCAGCGGCTGGCCGAGGAGACCGGCAGCGTGGCCGTGCAGACCGACAGCGCCGATCGCGACGCCGTGATCGCGCAGGTGCGCGCGAGCGGCCCGCTGGACGTGCTGGTCGTCAATGCCGGCATCGGGGTCTTCGGCGATCCGCTCGAGCTGGATCCGGATGCGGTCGAGCGGCTGTTCCAGATCAACGTGCATGCGCCCTACTTCGCCGCCGTCGAGGCGGCGCGCGGCATGCCCGCGGGCGGACGCATCATCGTCATCGGCTCGGTCAACGGCGACCGCATGCCGGTGCCCGGCATGGCGGCGTACGCGCTGAGCAAATCGGCGATGCAGGGTCTGGCGCGCGGCCTGGCGCGCGACTTCGGTCCCCGCGGCATCACGGTGAACGTGGTCCAGCCCGGCCCGATCGACACCGATGCCAACCCGGCCACCGGCCCCATGAGCGAACTGCTGCACGGCTTCATGGCAATCAAGCGCCACGGCAGCGCGCAGGATGTCGCCGGCATGGTGGCGTGGCTGGCCGGCCCCGAGGCGGGCTTCGTGACGGGTGCCATGCACACCATCGACGGCGCATTCGGCGCCTGAGGACCGCCCCGGCCTCCTGTTGCCGGGAATAAGATCTCCCGGGACAAGGAGGCCGCGATGAACCACGACACCGGCGAGCACCTGCGGGCGCTGTACGCCGCCGACGGCGGCGTCGCCACCGCCTTCACCGCCAAGGTCGACGACTACGTCGCCGCGCGCCCACCCTACCCGCGGGCGCTGTTCGCGTTCCTGCGCGATGTCGTCGGTGTCGCGCCGGGCGCGCGCGTCGGCGACATCGGCGCCGGCACCGGCCTGTGCACCGCCGGCCTGCTCGAACACGGCTACCAGGTGCTGGCCGTCGAACCCAAC
>JAEZKX010000297.1 GCA_023436025.1 Pseudomonadota bacterium
GGCTGAGCCCGCAGGAGCCCACGATGCAACTCCCCGAGATCGCGATCCGGCGGCCGGTGTTCGCCACCGTGCTGTCGCTGCTGGTGCTGCTGGTCGGCCTGGTGAGCTTCACGCGGCTGGCGGTGCGCGAGTACCCCAAGATCGACGAGCCCATGGTCACCGTCACCACGCGCTATCCCGGCGCCTCGGCCGAGGTGATCGAGTCGCAGGTGAGCAAGCCGCTGGAGGACTCCATCGCCGGCATCGACGCGGTGGACGTGATCACCTCCATCAGCCGGGCGGAGCAGAGCCAGATCCAGGTGCGTTTCCGGCTGGAGAAAGACGCCGACGCCGCCGCCGCCGAGGTGCGCGACCGCACGGCGCGCGTGCGCAACCGCCTGCCCCAGGCCATCGAGGAGCCGGTGATCGCCAAGGTGGAGGCCGACGCCTTCCCGGTGATCTGGCTCGCCTTCACCAGCGACACGCTGGACCCGCTGCAGCTCAACGACCTGGTCAACCGCATCGTCAAGCCGCGGCTGCAGACCGTCACTGGCGTGGCTGACGTGCGCATCTTCGGCGAGCGCAAGTACGCCATGCGGGTCTGGCTCGACCCCGGCAAGCTGGCCGGCTTGCGCCTGACCACGCAGGATGTCGAGGACGCGATCCGCCGCAGCAACCTCGAGCTGCCGGCCGGGCGCATCGAGTCGCAGCAGCGCGAGTTCAGCGTCACCTCGCAGACCGACCTGGTGCGGCCCGTGCAGTTCGGCGAGATCGTGGTCCGCAACGTCAACGGATTCCCGGTGAAGATCCGCGACATCGCGCGGGTGGAGGAGGGCGCGGCCGACGAGCGCAGCCGGGTGCGGCTCAATGGCAGGAACGCCATTTCTGCCGGCGTCATCCGCCAGGCCACGGCCAACCCGCTGGAGCTGTCCCAGGGCGTGCGCGACATGATCCCCCGTCTGCAGCAGGACCTGCCGCCCGACGTGGGCATCGACATCGCCAACGACAACTCGGCCTTCATCGACCGCTCGGTGAAGAACGTCTACCGCACCATCGCCGAGGCCGTGATCCTGGTGGCGCTGGTGATCTTCGTGTTCCTGCGCACGCTGCGCGCGTCCATCATTCCCATCGTCACCATCCCGGTGTCGCTGATCGGCACCTTCGCCATGATGGCGCTGGCGGGATTCACCATCAACACGCTGACGCTGCTGGCCCTGGTGCTGGCCATCGGCCTGGTGGTGGACGACGCCATCGTGATGCTGGAGAACATCTACCGGCACATCGAGGAAGGCCTGGATCCGTTTTCGGCCGCCATCAAGGGCGCGCGCGAGATCGGCTTCGCGGTCATCACCATGACGCTGACGCTGGTGGCGGTGTATGCGCCGCTGGCCTTCACGCCAGGACGCACCGGACGGCTGTTCGTCGAGTTCGCGCTGGCGCTTGCCGGCGCGGTCGTGGTGTCGGGTTTCGTCGCCCTGACGCTGACGCCCATGATGTGCTCCAAGCTGCTGCGACACAACCCGAGCCCCAGCTGGTTCGACCGCCGCATGGAGCGCGGGCTGACCGCGCTGCAGGACGGCTATGCCCGCGCGCTGCGGTGGGTGCTGCTGGCGCGCTGGCAGCCGCGGCCGAGGGCTGGGTCGGTTCGTGCGCTGGGCGCGCTGCTGCAGGCCCGCTGGCTGGTGATCGCGGGGATGCTGTTGTGCGGCATCGCCATCGCCAGTGTCTGGCCGACCATACGGCAGGAGCTGTCGCCCATGGAGGACCGCGGCACCATCCTGGCCACGGTCAATGCGCCGGACGGCTCCACCATCGACTACACCGACCGCTACGCGCAGGCGCTGGAGAAGATGGGCGCTCCCTACAAGGAGTTCGACCGCGTCTTCGCCAACATCGGCAACCCCACGGTGTCCCAGGGCAGCGTGGTGTACCGCACGGTGGACTGGGAGGAGCGCACGCGTACCACGCAGGAACTGGCGCGCGAACTGGGGCCCAGGACCAGCAACCTGTCGGGCGTGAGCGCCTTCATCATCACGCCGCCGTCGCTGGGGCAGGGCTTCCGCGAACGGCCGGTGAACTTCGTCATCCAGACCTCCGACAGCTACGAGAACCTCAATCGCGTGGTGCGGCAGGTGATGGACGAGATGGCGAAGCAGCCGGGCTTCATTTCGCCGGACTCCGACCTGCGCCTGAACAAGCCCGAACTGCGCATCGAGGTCGACCGCGACAAGGCCGCCGACATGGGCGTGAGCGTGGAGGTGGTGGCCAAGGCGCTGGAGACCATGCTGGGCGGACGCATCGTCACCCGCTACAAGCGCGACGCCGAACAGTACGACGTGATCGTCCAGACCCAGGCCAGCGGCCGCACCACGCCGGAGGACATCGACGGCATCAACGTGCGCGGCCGCAACGACACCATGGTCCCGCTGTCGGCGCTGGTGAAGGTGCGCGAGAGCGTGAGCCCGCGCGAGCTGAACCACTTCGGCCAGCGCCGCTCGGCCTCGATCACGGCCAGCCTGGCGCCCGACTATTCCCTGGGCGAGGCGCTGAAGTTCATGGACGCAGCCGCGGCCAAGGTGCTCACGACCGGCTACACCACCGAGCTGAATGGCACCTCGCGCGAGTTCAAGGCCTCGCAGGGCGCGCTGGCCATCGTGTTCGTGCTGGCGCTGTTCTTCATCTTCCTGGTGCTGGCGGCGCAGTTCGAGAGCTTCGTCGATCCCTTCGTGATCCTGCTGTCGGTGCCGCTGTCCATGGTGGGCGCGTTGCTGGCGCTGAAGTGGTCCGGCGGCTCGCTCAACGTGTACTCGCAGATCGGGCTGATCACCCTGGTGGGCCTGATCACCAAGCACGGCATCCTGATCGTGGAGTTCACCAACCAGCTGCGCGAGCAGGGGCTGGCGACGGCCGATGCGGTGGTCAAGGCGGCCTCGCAGCGGCTGCGCCCCATCATGATGACCACCGGCGCCATGGTCCTGGGCGCGCTGCCGCTGGCCATCGCCACCGGCGCCGGCGCCGAGAGCCGCCAGCAGATCGGCTGGGTCATCGTGGGCGGCATGTCGCTGGGCACCGTGCTCACCGTGTTCGTCGTGCCCACCATGTACATGCTGTTCGCGCGCAGGGAAGTGCCGGGAGCGAACAAGGCCGAGGCGAAGGATGAGGCCACCTTGCATCCGCGCGGCGACCTGATCGCCAAGTAATCTCCCTCGGTTCCGGTTCCGGTTCCGGTTCCGGTTCCGGTACCGGGTCCGGTTCCGGTTCCGGTTCCGGTACCGGGTCCGGTACCGGGTCCGGGTCCGGTACCGGGTCCGGGTCCGGTACCGGGTCCGGGTCCGGGTCCGGCGCGGTGCGGTGCGGTGCGGTGCGGCGCGGTGCGGTGCGGTGCGGTGCGGTGCGGTGCGGTGCGGTGCGGTGCGGTGCGCGCGCAGCGGGCCCACCATCGGCGTCGCCGCTGCAAGGATGGCGTGCTCGCCGCGCGAGCACACCCTAGGCTGGAGGGTGCGGCTGCGGTCGCGCTCGAACATGCCGCGGGCGCGGCAGCGTCAGGCCTCGGGCTTGTGGCACACCGCCTCGACGTTGTGGCCATCCGGGCCGATCACGAAGGCGCCGTAGTAATCGGGGTGGTAGTGCGGCCGCAGGCCGGGCGCGCCGTTGTCCTTGCCACCTGCGGCCAGAGCCGCTGTGTAAAAGGCCCGGACCTGGGCCCGATCCTGCGCGGTGAAGGCCAGGTGCAATGCGGTGATGGGCAGGGTGCCCTGGTGCAGCCACAGTACCGGCTTTCCATGCGCGCCGATGCCGGCGCCATGCGGACCCTCCATCACGATGCCGGCGCCCAGCGGGGCGAGCGCCTGCAGGAAGAAGGCCTTGCTCTGTTCGTAGTTGCTGGCGGGCAAGCCCAGGTGATCGATCACTGCGCACCTCCTTCCGCTGTTGCGGCAACCGCCTGGGAGCCGGCGGCAACGGCAGGGGCGCCTGGCCGGCGCCACCCTGCGCGGATTGTGCTGCCAGCCACCGGGGACGTCCATTCCGGACGGACGCACGACGGCCGAGCCGCCTGGCGCTCAGATCGCGCCGTCGAACACCATCACGTCGACCAGGTCGCCGGCGGCCACGTTGCCCTGCGCGTGGTGCAGCACGATCAGGCCATTCGCCTGGACCATGGAGCTGAGCACGCCCGAGCCCTGGTTGCCGGTGGTGCGCGCCTCGAGGGCGCCATCGGCCGCGCGGCTGACCGTCCCGCGCTGGTATTCCGTACGCCCCGGCTTCTTGCGGATGGCTTCGGCGCTGCGCGCCTTCAGGTAGAGGGGCGCTTCGGCCCGCGCGCCCATCATCTTCAACAGCGCCGGCCGCACGAAGGCGAGGAAGGTCACCATCACCGCCACCGGATTGCCGGGCAGGCCGAACAGCACGGCGTCGCCGATGCGTCCCACCGCCATGGGCCGGCCCGGACGCATGGCGATGCGCCAGAAGGCGACGTCGCCCAGCTTTTTCATCATGGCGCGGGTGAAGTCGGCCTCGCCCACGCTCACCCCGCCGCTGGTGATGATGGCGTCGGCGCTCGCCGCGGCCCGCGTGAAGGCGGCCTCCAGTCGTTCCGGCTGGTCGGGCACCACGCCGAGGTCGACCACCTCGCAGCCCAGGCGCGCCAGCAGGCCGTGCACCGTGTAGCGGTTGCTGTCGTAGACGGCGCCTTCGCGCGGCGCCTCGCCCAGGCTGAGGATCTCGTCGCCGGTGGAGAAATAGGCCACGCGCAGGCGGCGCCGCACTTCCACGTCGGCCAGGCCGAGGCTGGCGACCAGGCCCACCGCCGCCGGACCGAGCCGTTCGCCGGCCGCCAGCGCGGGGCGGCCTTCCATCAGGTCCTCGCCGCGCAGGCGGCGGTTGTCCCCAGGTTGGAGCAGGCCGGCGGGAATGGCGATGCGGCCGTCTTCGCCGGTGGTCGTGAACTCCTGCGGCACCACCGTGTCCAGCCCGGCCGGCATGATGGCGCCGGTCATGATCTTCACGCACTGGCCCGGACCGACCGTGCCCTGCCAGGCCGCGCCGGCCAGCGCCGTGCCCACCACTTCGAGCCGCAGCGGCGCATCCGGGCGCAGCTGGGCGCCATCGAAGGCAAAGCCGTCCATGGCGGAGTTGTCGTGCGGTGGCACCGACAGCGGCGACACAAGGTCATGCGCCAGCACGCGTCCGTAGGCCGCCAGCAGCCCCACGCGCTCGGTCTCGGCCACCGGCGCCACCAGCTGCGCCAGGAATGCGCCCACCGCGTCGGCGCTGAGGGCCTGGGGGTCGTAGCCCTGCAGCTGTGCCGCGATCTCGGCGATGGTCTTCATGGCAACTGCTCCAGGCGGTGCAGCTCGGCCAGCGTGTTGGCATTGAGGAAGGCCGACGGGTCGTCGCCCGGGCGGTCGAAGGCGACCACCGTGGTGCGGTGCTGCGCCGTCCAGGCGTCGATCTTGCGCCCGCCGCCCTGGGTGAAGCGCACCAGGCTTTCCATCAGCTCGCGCCGCAGCAGCGAGAACACCGGCTGGGTGCGCAGCTGGCCGTCTTCCTCGCACGCCGCCGCCATGGCGATGTCGGCGTCCTCGCGCTCCAGCGCCTCGCCCAGGCGTGCCACCAGGTCCCGCGGGAACAGCGGGGTGTCGCAGGGCACCGTCACCAGGTAGCTGGTGGTGCACTGCTCGAGGCCGGTGAGGAAGCCGGCCAGCGGGCCGGCATGGTCGGCGATGCCATCGGGCCAGACCGGCACGCCGAACGACTCGTAGGCTGCCAGGTTGCGGTTGGCGTTGATCATGGCCTCGCCCACCTGCGGCCCCAGGCGCAGCAGCGCATGCAGCGCCAGCGGCACGCCGCGGAAGTTCTGCAGGCCCTTGTCGACGCCGCCCATGCGCGAGCCGCGGCCGCCGGCGAGGATCACGCCGGTCACGTCGTCCTTGTCGATCATGGGAGGATGTTACCCGCCGATGTAGCTCATTTCGACCCGGCGGCGGCCGCCCTCGGCATCGGCGGGCAGCGAGCCGCGCAGTTCCGAGTAGCGGTCGGCCCGGCCCTGCCAGATGTGGCCGATGGCCGAGGCGAGGTTGGCTTCCGACGCGCCGGCGCGCATCAGGGCGCGCAGGTCGTAGCCGTTGCTCGCGAACAGGCACAGGTAGAGCTTGCCCTCGGTGGACAGCCGGGCGCGGTTGCAGTCGCCGCAGAAAGCCTGGGTGACGCTGCTGATGAAGCCGACCTCTCCGGCGCCGTCGGCGTAGGCCCAGCGCTCGGCCGTCTCGCCCGGCGCCGAGGCCTGCAGCGGCACCAGCGGGAACTCCGCCGCGATCAGGTCGCGCACGGCGGCCGAAGGCAGCACTTCGTCCATGCGCCAGCCATTGGTGGCGCCGACGTCCATGTACTCGATGAAGCGCAGCACCACGCCGCTGCCGCGGAAGTGGCGTGCCATGGGCAGCACCTGGTCGTCGTTGGTGCCGCGCTTGACCACCATGTTGACCTTGATCGGGCCCAGGCCGGCGGCGCGTGCCGCGGCGATGCCTTCCAGCACCTCGGCGACCGGGAAGTCGACGTCGTTCATGCGCCGGAAGACGACGTCGTCCAGGCCGTCGAGGCTGACCGTCACCCGTTGCAGGCCGGCTTCCTTCAGCGCGCGTGCCTTGCGCACCAGCAGCGAGCCGTTGGTGGTGAGCGTCAGCTCCGGTGGCGTGCCGTCCACGGTGCGCAGGCCCGCGAGCTGGGCGACCAGCACCTCGATGTTCTTGCGCAGCAGCGGCTCGCCCCCGGTCAGGCGGATCTTGCGCACGCCGTGGGCCATGAACTGGCGCGCCAGGCGGGTGATTTCCTCGAAGCTGAGCAGCGAGGACTGCGGCAGGTAGCGGTAGTCCTTGTCGAAGACTTCCTTGGGCATGCAGTAGCTGCAGCGGAAGTTGCAGCGGTCGGTGACGCTGATGCGCAGGTCGCGCAAGGCGCGCCCGCGGGCGTCGGCGAGGTGGCCGGTGGCGGCCACCGGCGAGGCGGGCACGACGGCGCCGAGCGCCTGCAGGCGCTGGTCGACCAGCGGGATGACACGTTCAGCCATGCCGCCATTGTCACGCCGCCGGCAACATCACGCCAAATCCTTCACCCAAAAGCCGTCGGCCCAGCTCGCAGTGCGCTGCCGTGGGGCAAAACGTACGGCCGCGTGAAAACCGGGCGGGGCTGGAGAGAATTACGCCCCTGCTGTTACGAGCTCTGGACCCCGGCGTGCCGCTGCATAGAGTGCCGGTGTTGCCGATCGCGCCAGCCGCCCGCTCCGGGCCCCGGTGCCGTCGGGTCAGAGGCAGGAGTACGACATGCCCGCATCCCTCGCACGCAGCAGCCGCCCGCTCGTCCTGGCGCTGCTGCTGGGCGCCGCCGGCGCGCAGGCGCAGGACACCCCCTCGCGCCAGCTGGCGCCCGGCTTCACCACCCGGCCCGCGGCCTCCAGGCTGGTGGTGGTGCCGGCCGACATGGAGCTGTTCTCCATCAGCGCGGGCGGCCTCACCGAGCCACGCGCCGACTGGACGGCCGCGGCCCAGAAGCACTTCGCAAGCGCCCTGGCGGCGCAGAAGGACAGGCTGGGCCCCAACACGGCCGACCTGCCCGAGGCCCAGATGGACGAGTTGCAGGAGGTGGCCGCGCTGCACCGCGCCGTGGCCGACGCGATCGCGATGCACCACCATGGCAGCATCAAGCTGCCGACCAAGGACGGCAAGCTGAACTGGACGCTGGGCGGCGCGGTGGAACCGCTGCGCGCGCGCACCGGCGCCGACTATGCGCTGTTCATCTGGATCCGCGACAGCTATGCCAGCAGCGAGCGCAAGGCCACCATGGTCGCCATGGCCCTGCTGGGCGCCGTCATGACCGGCGGCGAGCAACAGGGCTACGCCTCGCTGGTCGATCTGCGCACCGGCCGCGTGGTCTGGTTCAATGAGCTCAACCGCATGTGGGGCGACCTGCGCGATGCCCAAGCCGCCGACGAGACGGTGAAGACCCTGCTCAAGGGCTTCCCGGGGCTGCAATGAGCGCGCCCGTGTCCGGCCGCCGTGGCTTCCTGCGCTCGGCCTGCCGCCACTGCCTGGGACTGGCCGCGCTGGCGGGCCTGCCGGCGATGGCGCAGAACCTCGCCGGCGTGCCGCCGCGCTTCACCCGGCCTGCCGTCGAGACCGACGAGGGCGGCCTGTGGGGCCTGATGGATCGCGAGGAGCAGCGCCTGCGCCGCAGTCCGCTGACCATCAAGGAGCCGGCGCTGCAGGCCTACCTGGGCGGGCTGGTGGCGCGCCTGAGCGACACGCACAGTCCCGACATCCGCGTGCATGCGGTGCGCATGCCGCACTTCAACGCACTGATGGCGCCCAACGGCATGATGCTGCTGTGGAGCGGCCTGCTGCTGCGGGTCGAGAACGAGGCGCAGCTGGCCGCGGTGGTGGGCCACGAGCTGGGCCACTACCTGGAACGCCACCAGCTGGAGCAGATGCGGGCGGCGCGCGACCATGCCTTCGCCGCCCAGCTGATCGGGCTGATCGGCGGCGTCGGCAGCGTGGTGGGCCGCATCGGCGTGCTGGCCAGCATGCTGGCCTTCTCGCGCGAGCACGAAAGCCGCGCCGACCGCCTGGGCATGCGCCTGATGCAGAACGCCGGCTACGAGGGCCGCGAGGCCGCCGCCGTCTGGGACAACCTGCTGGCGGAACTGCGCGTGACGGGCGGCAAGGAAGCCGGCCAGCGCGGCGACCTGTTCGAGACCCATCCGACCACCGCCGGCCGGCGCGACGAGCTGCTGCAGCTGGCGGGCGACCGTGGCGGCGAGGACGGTGCGGCGCGTTACCGCCAGGCCATCGCGCCGTTGCGTTTCGGCTGGCTCCAGGACGAGGTCAAGCGCGGCCAGTACGAGGAAAGCCTGGTGCTGTTCGACCGCATGCTGGCGCGCGATGCGGCCGATGCAGAGGCGCGCTATGCGCGCGGCGAGGTCTACCGCCTGCGCGACGACGGCGGCGACAGCGAGCGCGCCCTGGCCGATCTGCAGCTGGCGGCGGCGGCGCCGCAACCGCCGGCCGAGGCCTTCCGCGCGCTGGGCCTGGTACACCGCCAGCGCAACGACCCGGTGCGCGCCGGCGAGGCCTTCCAGAACTACCTGGCGCGCGCGCCGCAGGCGCCCGATGCAGGCCTGGTGCGCAGCTACCTCGGCGAGGCCCGGCCATGAGACGGGTCCTCGCCGTCCTGCTGCTGGCCGTTTCGCTGACCGCCTGCACCACCGTGCACAAGATGCACGGCGACCAGGTGGTCAACGAACGCCTGGCGGTGCACGTGAGCGATGCCTGGAACAAGGTGGTGGACCCTTGGGAGGGTGACCCCTACGACACCTGGACGCAGGAGGGGCTGACGCTGGACCACCTGCGCTTCTGGGGCGGCGTGCAGCCCGGGCAGGCGCTGATGACCAAGCCCATGGTGTTCTCGCGCGCGCCCGATGCGCGCGAGCCGCGCGTGCCGACCTTCCGCATGGGGCTGACGCCGGAGAAGCTGGTGAGCCTGTTCGAGGAGCTGTACGCGACGGCGGGCGTGGTGACCGTGACGCGGGTCGACCCGGCGGTGTTCGCCGGCCAGCCGGGCGTGCGCTTCGAGTTCACGCTGGAGCGTCGGCGCGACGACCTGACCATGCGCGGGGTCGGCTGGGTCGCGGTGCGGCCCAGTGCGACGGTGGGCGAGGAACTCTATGCCGCGACCTTCGTGGCGCCGCGGGCTTCGTTTTTCGAGCGCCTGCTGCCGATGGCGGAGGCGGTCGTGAAAACGGCGCGCATCAAGGGCTCCTAGCCTCCCACGTCCGGCGGTGCGCTCGCTGCGCGAGCACACCCTACGAAGGCGATGGGCCCGGCAGCGTGTACTCGCGCGGCCCAAGCCGCGGCGCGGACGGCCGGCACGTGAGGTGTGCTCGCGCAGCGAGCGCACCACGCGCACCCATCGCCCGCGCCGGACGATCCCTACGGGAGGGTGTGCTCGCGCAACGAGCGCACCACGCGCCCCCCGATCAACCGTGCCGGATCGCCACGGTCTTCAAGGTGGTGAATCCGTACAGCGCCTCGAAGCCCTTCTCGCGGCCGTAGCCGGAGGACTTGACGCCGCCGAAGGGCAGCTCCACGCCGCCGCCGGCGCCGTAGTTGTTGATGAACACCTGGCCGGCCTTGACCTTGCGCGCCATGCGCAGCTGGCGGCCGCCGTCGCGCGTCCAGACGCCGGCGACCAGGCCGAAGTGGGTGCTGTTGGCCAGTTCGACGGCATGCGCCTCGTCGCGGAACTTCATGGCGGCGAGCACCGGGCCGAACACTTCCTCCTGCGCCAGCCGGTGCGTCACGGGCACGTCGCGCAGCAGCGTCGGCGCCTGGTAGAAGCCGGTCTCCGGCGCCTCTTCCACCACCTGGCCCTGCGCCACCATGGCGATGCCGGCGTGCTGGGCGTCGGACAGGAAGTCCCACACGCGCTGCTGCTGCGTCTGGCGGATCAGCGGGCCGACGTCGAGGTCCATCGCCGCCGGGCCGACGCGCAGGTTGGCGAAGGCCTCGCCCAGGCGCTCCAGCAGCGGCTCGTAGATGCTTTCCTCGACCAGCAGGCGCGAGCCGGCCGAGCAGGTCTGGCCGCCGTTCTGCACGATGGCGTTGATCACCACCGGCAGCACCTGTTCGATGTCGGCGTCGGCGAACACGATCTGCGGGCTCTTGCCGCCTAGCTCCAGCGTCACCGGGCAGTGGCGCTCGGCGGCCACTTGCTGGATCAGCGTGCCCACGCGCGGGCTGCCGGTGAAGCTGATGTGGTCGATGCCGGGATGGCGGGCGATGGCGTCGCCCACCTCGTGGCCGTAGCCGGTGACGATGTTGATCGCGCCAGCCGGGAAGCCCACTTCGGCGGCCAGCTGGGCCACCCGGATCAGCGACAGGCAGGCGTCCTCGGACGGCTTGACGACGCAGGCGTTGCCGGCCGCCAGGGCGCCGCCGACGCTGCGACCGAAGATCTGCATCGGGTAGTTCCAGGGGATCACGTGGCCGGTGACGCCGTGCGGCTCGCGCCAGGTGAGCACCGTGTAGCCCTCCTGGTAGGGCAGGGTCTCGCCGTGGAACTTGTCGCAGGCGCCGGCATAGAACTCGAAGTAGCGCGCCAGCGCCACCGCGTCGGCGCGGGCCTGCTTGGTGGGCTTGCCGCAGTCGCGCTGTTCGATGGCGGCGAGTTCGTCGACATGCTCGCCGACCTTGAGCGACAGGCGCATCAGCAGGCGGCCGCGTTCGGCGGCGCTGAGCTTGCTCCAGACCTTGTCGTAGCACTGGCGCGCGGCTTGCACCGCCTGGTCGACATCCTCGGGCGTGCCGCGCTGGATGCTGTCGTACTGCTGGCCGTCCGAAGGGTCGATGACGGGCAGGGTGCGCTCCGAGGAGCCGCGCACGGGGGCGTTGGCGATGAAGTGGTGCTGCATGCGCAGCATTGTGCCAAGGCTGGACGGCCGGATTGCGCGTGTGGGCGCGGACGATGGCGGGAGGCGCTGGCACCACTCTGGCGGACGCGCCGCGGACCGGTTCAGCCGCCGACCGGAACGTACTGCGCGGCGTTGGCGCGCAGCCATTCGCGCGAAGCCGCCGCGTCCTGCTGGGCCGGATGGAAGTCGCGGCGGAAGTAGGCGCGCCACGGACCGAAGGACTGGCGCACCATGCCGCGGCGGCCGAACAGGTGGCGCGCCGCGCTCGCCCAGGTGCGCCACCGCCACAGCGTGCCGTCGCGGCGCAGGTTGTCCACGGTCTGGCGCAGCGCGTCCGCCAGGAACACCAGCGTCACGCGCCGCATCCACTTCAGGCGCCAATGGTGGTCGCCGCCCAGGGCCTGGTACAGGTCGAAGGCGATCGACTTGTGCTCCGATTCCTCGGCGCTGTGCCACAGCCACAGGGTCGCGAGGCGTGCATCGTCGTCGCCCAGCAGGTCGGCATTGCGCAGCATGAAGTCGGCGAGGATGGCGGTGAAATGCTCGTTGGCCGCCGTGATGCCCAGCCAGTGGCGCACGTCTTCCCCCTCCAGCGGCGCCAGGCGCGCACGCGCCCGCGGCTCCCAGCCGTTGACCAGGCCCAGCGCCTCGAGGTGGGTGTTGTAGAGCGCGTGCAGGCGCCGGTGCGTGGCTTCCTGGCCGACGAAGCCCTGCACGCCGGCGCGGAACTGCTCCTGCTGCTGCGGCGGCAGCGCCTGGAAGCCCTTGCGCACGGAATCGATGAAGAACTGCTCGCCGAAGGGAAAGCTCATCGACAGGGCATTGAAGAAGGCCGTGCGGAAGGGGTCGCCCGCGCACCAATGGCGCGCGATGGGCTGCTCCATGTCGACGAGGAGGCGGCGGACGACGGGCTCGGTCATGACGGGGGTACCGGTTGGCAGCATGATGGTGGCCGACCTTGGTACTGTCAAGTACCATCCGTCTTCCATGTCCGCGATCGCCGTCCTCGCCGCCGATACCCCGGTCCACCAGCACCGCAGCCGGCTGCTGGAAGGGATGGCGCATGCCGTGGCCCGCAAGGGCTATGCCGACACCACCATCGCCGACATCGTGGGCGAAGCGGGCGTCTCGCGCCGCACCTTCTACGAGCATTTCGCCACCAAGGCCGACTGCCTGGTCGCGCTGTACGCGGCGGCCAGCCGCAATGCCCTGAAGGTGCTGCGCCAGGCCATCGTCCCCGGGCGTGGCTGGGAGGAGCAGCTGGAACACGCAATGGCGGCCTACCTGGGCTGCATGGCGGCCGACCCGGTGCTGATGCGCACGCTGTTCATCGAGATCCTGCACCTGGGGCCGGCCGGCCTGGCGGCGCGGCGCGGCGTGAACCAGGAGATCGCCGACTACATGCGCGGCTTCGTGCCGCAGGTGCCGCCGGAGCTCGCGATGGCGGTGGTCGGCGGCATCCACGAGCTGGTGCTGCAGGCGATCGAGGACGGCAAGGTGGAGGAGCTGCCGCAGATCACCGAGGCGGCGGTGCGGCTGGTGAAGGCGGTGGCGCGCTGAGCGGCTGCGGCGGTGCGCGCTCGCGCACCGGGCGCACCGAACGCACCGGGCGCACCGAGCGGCTCCAAGGAAAGCGGCCCCGCAGGGCCGCTTGTTGGCGCCTTGGGTCCCCGCCTGCGCGGGGACGACGCCTCAGGCGTGGAACTTGACCACCAGCGGCACGATCAGCAGCGCCACGATGTTGATGATCTTGATCAGCGGGTTCACCGCCGGGCCGGCCGTGTCCTTGTAGGGGTCGCCCACGGTGTCGCCAGTCACCGCCGACTTGTGGGCCTCGGAGCCCTTGCCGCCGTGGTGGCCGTCCTCGATGTACTTCTTGGCGTTGTCCCAGGCGCCGCCGCCGGTGCACATGGAGATGGCGACGAACAGGCCGGTGACGATGGTGCCCATCAGCAGCCCGCCCAGCGCCTTGGGACCCAGGATCAGGCCGACCAGGATGGGGACCACCACCGGCAGCAGCGACGGGATCATCATCTCCTTGATCGCCGCGCGGGTCAGCATGTCGACCGCCACGCCGTACTCGGGCTTGGCCGTGCCTTCCATGATGCCGCGGATCTCGCGGAACTGGCGCCGCACTTCGACCACCACCGAGCCGGCGGCCCGGCCCACGGCCTCCATCGCCATGGCGCCGAACAGGTAGGGGATCAGCCCGCCGATGAACAGGCCGATGATCACCATCGGGTCGCTCAGGTCGAAGCTGATCTGGCGGCCGTAGGTCTCCAGCTTGTGGGTGTAGTCGGCGAACAGAACCAGCGCCGCCAGGCCGGCGGAGCCGATGGCATAGCCCTTGGTGACGGCCTTGGTGGTGTTGCCCACCGCGTCCAGCGGGTCGGTGATGTCGCGCACCGAGGGCGGCAGGTCCGACATCTCGGCGATGCCGCCGGCGTTGTCGGTGATGGGGCCGTAGGCGTCGAGCGCGACCACGATGCCCGCCATCGAGAGCATGGAGGTGGCGGCGACGGCGATGCCGTAGAGGCCGCCCAGCCAGTAGGACACCCAGATCGCGACGCAGACGAAGAGCACGGGCCAGGCGGTGGAGCGCATCGACACGCCCAGGCCGGCGATGATGTTGGTGCCATGGCCGGTGGTGGAGGCCTGGGCGATGTGCTTGACCGGGTGGTACTGGGTGCCGGTGTAGTACTCGGTGATCCACACCAGCACGCCGGTGAGCGCCAGGCCCACCACGCAGGCGCCGAACAGGCGCATCTGGGCGCCCGTGCCGCCCAGGGCGTTGTCCGGGATCAGCCACTGCGTGACGAAGAAGAAGGCGATCAGCGACAGCACGCCGGCCACCGCCAGGCCCTTGTAGAGCGCCGGCATCACGTTCTTCATGCCCGGCTTGGCCTTGACGAAGAAGCAGCCGATGATGGACGCGATGATGGACACGGCGCCCAGCGCCAGCGGGTACAGCACCGCGTTCACCGGCGCGGCCGCGACCATCAGGGCGCCCAGCACCATGGTGGCGATCAGCGTGACCGCGTAGGTCTCGAACAGGTCGGCTGCCATGCCGGCGCAGTCGCCGACGTTGTCGCCCACGTTGTCGGCGATCACCGCGGGATTGCGCGGGTCGTCCTCGGGGATGCCGGCTTCCACCTTGCCCACCAGGCCGGCGCCGACGTCGGCGCCCTTGGTGAAGATGCCGCCGCCCAGGCGCGCGAAGATGGAGATCAGCGAGGAGCCGAAGGCGAAGCCGATCAGCGGGTTGAGCAGGGTGGCCAGGTTGCGGTCGGGCGTGAGGTTGCCGTTGCCGACCAGGAACCAGTAGAAGGCGGTCACCCCCAGCAGGCCCAGGCCCACCACCAGCATGCCCGTGATGGCGCCGCCGCGGAAGGCGACGTCGAGTGCCGGGCCGATGCCTTGCGTGGCCGCCTGCGCGGTGCGCACGTTGGCGCGCACCGAGACGTTCATGCCGATGAAGCCGCAGGCCCCCGACAGCACGGCGCCGACGACGAAGCCGATGGCCGTCTGCACGTCCAGGAAGATGCCGATGAGGATGGCCAGCACCACGCCGACGATGGCAATGGTCTTGTACTGCCGCGCGAGGTAGGCCGCTGCCCCCGCCTGGACGGCCGCCGCGATTTCCTGCATGCGGGCGTTGCCGGGGTCTTTTGCCAGGATCCAGCTGCGGGCCCAGAAACCATAGGCCACGGCCGCCAGGCCGCAGACGAGCGCCAGGATCAGCGCTGAATTGCCAGTCATCGAGTTTCTCCTGTCGTTGCTATAGGTCTTTGCGGGGTGCAACGCGAGCGGCACCACCGCTGCGTTGCTTCCTCGCGACCTGGCTTTGCCCAGGAGGACGATTGGCCAACGGGCGGACTATATAGGCAAAGGCGCGAAATGCTTCACATGGCGGACGGGGGTGAGGGCGGCGCGCAACTAAAATCAGGGTTTCTCCCGACCGGTTAGTCACTTTCCCTAGAACGAAACCATGTCCCTCGACGCAGTCACCCCCGGCAAGAACGTTCCCGACGCCTTCAACGTGATCATTGAAATTCCGATGAACGCCGACCCCGTGAAGTACGAGGTGGACAAGGAAACCGGCGCCATCTTCGTGGACCGCTTCATGTCCACGTCCATGCACTACCCGACCAACTACGGCTACGTGCCCCGGACCATCAGCGGCGACGGCGACCCGGTCGACGTGCTGGTGATCACGCCCGTGCCCCTGATCCCCGGCGTGGTGGTGCCCTGCCGCCCGATCGGCATCCTGAAGATGCAGGACGAGGCCGGCGACGACGCCAAGGTGCTGGCGGTGCCCACCGACAAGATCCTGGCGATCTACACCCAGTGGCAGAAGCCCGAGGACCTGAACCCGCTGCGGCTGAAGACCATCGCCCACTTCTTCGAGCACTACAAGGACCTGGAGCCCGGCAAGTGGGTGAAGGTGCTGGGCTGGGAAGGCCCGGAGAGCGCCAAGAAGGAAGTGCTCGACGGGATCGAGGCGTACAAGAAGGCCAACCCGGAAGGCTGATCAGCCGAACGGCCGCAGGCCGCGGTAGCCGGTGACGCCGTCCAGGTGCGCGTAGCGCTCCTGCAGCGTCCGCGCGCCCGCGGTGATGCGGAAATAGTCGTAGTCGCCGGGGCGCGGCGCCGCCATCAGGTACTGGAAGTGCATCCGGAACTTGTCGCGGCGCAGCGCCTGGTAGTCGGCGGGCTCGAACCGTTGCGCGAAACGCGGCGACAGCAGTTTCGGCCGGCCGGCGGGCGCCTGCGCGCCCAGGACGTCGGGCTCGCGCAGTGGATCCCAGAGCGGGAAGCAGCTGGCGTCGGGCGGCGCCGAGAAGTCGATCCAGTGCAGGCCGGGCGCGCGCCCGAGGCCGGCCAGCTCGGCGCGGAACTGCCGCGCGGCGGGCAGGGTGGCTAGCAAGGGAATGCACTGTCCGAGCGTGAGCAGCGCCAGCGCTGCCGGCGCCGGTCGGCCTTGCAGCAGGCGCAGGGCGCGCGCG
Organism: Pseudomonadota bacterium; assembly: GCA_023436025.1. GTDB lineage: Bacteria > Pseudomonadota > Gammaproteobacteria > Burkholderiales > Burkholderiaceae_C > Ramlibacter. The sequence goes on from JAEZKX010000297.1 coordinate 16,447, forward strand.
GTGACCAGGGCGGCCATGATGGCGCCCGAGCTGTGCCCCACCACCAGCACCTCGTCGTCGCCGCCTTGTTCCAGGCGTTGCGCCAGCTTGCGCGCATGGGCGTCCAGCACCGACTCGAGCTCGGGCGTGCGGCCCATGGCCTGCAGGCGGGTGAAGGCGTAGCTGCGCATCAGCCAGTACATGCCGAAGCGCGCGTCCATGCGCCGCTCGAGCCACCACAGCGCCGACCAGACGAGGGCGATCGCCGGCAGCGCCATCCACCACGTTCCGCTGGCCCGCCAGGCGCTCCAGCCCGCCAGGATGGCCAGCACCGGCACGGCCAGCAGCAGGGCGCAGACCACGCCGAAAGGCAGGATCAGCGCGACGGCTGGCGGCCAGCAGCCGCGGAACATGCGCCACCAGGCGCCATGCCGCAGGTTGAAGACGCTGGCCACCAGGACGTCGCGCCACAGCTGCAGCTTGTGGCGCGGCCAGTGGGCCCGCACCACATGGTCCCAGCGCATGAACTCGTAGTGCGTCTGCACGCGCTGCCCGTCTTCCTCCGCCTCCACGCTCCAGGCCGAGTTGCCGTCCGGCAGGCGCCGGCGCGCGCCCACCTCCAGGGGCAGGCCGCCGTGGGCATGCTGGGCGGCCGCCTGTTCGCGGTACAGCGCGTGGTAGTGGGCGGCGCCCTTGGGGTCGAAGCCGCTCAGGTAGAAGACGCAGCGGCGCTGCACGCGGGCCATGGCATCAGAAGATGGTCTGGTTCTGCAGGCCCTTCTGCAGCACGAGGTCGACCACGGGCTGCTCGCGCTTGTTGGCGCGGCGGCAGTGGTCCTGCTGGAAGTGGTCGGTCAGCCAGATGACCACGCGGGCCCAGCGCTTCTCCTCGCGCACGCGCCAGGCGTGCGAGGAGACGCTTTCCCAGGCGTAGCCGTTGAAGACGGAGGCGTTGACGAAGTGGTCGAGGGCGCGCACGCCGGCGCGGCCCCGTTCGTTGGGCCCGGTGAAGCCGACCAGCACGAGGATCAGGTAGCCGAGGATGGCCAGCGGCACCACCGCGGTCATCACCAGGAAGCCGGCCATGCGTTCCTTCATCATGGACCGGTCCTCCGGCGCAGCACCAGCGGCATGCCGTTGGCCGAGCGGATGGTCAGGCGGCCCACCGGCTGCGGCACGTGGCCCGGCACCGGATCCAGCTGCCAGCGGCGCAGCAGGCCCGACAGGATGAGGGTCGCTTCCTGCAGCGCGAAGGACGCGCCCAGGCAGACCCGCGGCCCCATGCCGAAGGGCAGGTAGGCGTTCTTCAGCGGCTCGCGGGCCGCATCGCCGGCATAGCGGTCGGGGTCGAAGGCATCGGGCTCGTTCCACCACTGGCGGTGGCGCTGGATCAACCAGGGCGAGACGATGATGGTGGCGCCGCGCGGCACCTGCTTGTCGCGCATGGGGCAGCCCTGCGCGGCCTGGCGGGCGAAGAAGCCCACCGGCGGGAACAGGCGCAGGGTTTCGCGGAACACGTTCCTGGTGAGGGTCAGCTGCTTCATGTCGGAGGCCTGCGGCGCGCGGTCGCCCAGTTGCCGCACCGCTTCGTCGTGCGCCCGCTGCTGCACGGCGGGCGCGTTGGCGAGCAGGTGGGCCGCCCAGCTGAGGGCGCTGGCCGAGGTTTCGTGGCCGGCGAGGAACAGCATGGCCACCTGGTCGAGCAGTTCCTCGAAGCCGAAGGGTTCGCCACTGGCGGGGTCGCGCGCGTCGAGGAAGGCCGCCAGGATGTCGGCCTGCGGATGCGGCTGGCCCGCGCGGCAGGCGGCATGGCGCGGGCGCACCAGCTTTTCGAGCAGGCCGCGGATCTCGCGCGCGGCGCGCCGGCTGCGCCACGCGTCCCACGGCGACACCAGCCAGCGCGCACCGAACACCGCCGGCAGCATCAACCGGGGCGCCAGGGCCTGGTAGCGGGCGAAGGCGTCGAACATGCGCTGCGCATCGGCGCCCTCCATGGGCAGCGAGAAGATCGTGCGGAAGATGATGTCGGCGGTGACGTGGGTCATCTCCGCCTCCATGTCGTGCACCGCGCCGTCCGGCAGCCGTTCCAGGCGCTGCAGCATCGCCTGCACGGCCTCGCGCATGCGCGGGAAGGCGACGTTGATCCGTGCCTGCGCGAACGCCGGATCCATCATGTGGCGCTGGCGCTGCCACTGCGCGCCGTTGGTGGTGAAGATGCTGTCGCCCAGTAGCGGCCGCAGGGCGTCGCCGAGCAGCGGGCTCTTGGGGAAGTCCGCGGCCTGGGTGCCCATCACGCGCTCGACCAGCGCCGGCTCGTTGACCATGTACATGTCGAGCCCCGGCAGGTGGACCTCGCCCATCTGCATCGCGTAGCTGCGTTCGTACAGCGCGTCCAGCCACGAGCGGCGCGCGCTGAAGAACATCATCACGCGCGAGGCCTGGGTGGCGCGCGGCGCGGGATAGGCGGGGCGGAAGTGGCTCATGCGGCCGCCGGTGGGTCGAAGCGCTCGGCCAGGGACAGGGGCCCGGCCGTGAGGGCGAAGTAGTCGTAGGGCGTGGCGCGCTCGCCCGCCATGAGGTATTGCAGGTGGATGCGGCGCTTGTCGCGCGCCAGCTTCTCGTAGGTGGCGCGCTCGAACATCGTGTGGAAGCGCGGCGACGCCATGCGCGGCGCATGCGGCCGGTCCGGGCTGGGGCCGCCGAGGCTGAGGGCGATGGGGTCGACCAGCGCGAAGCTGCCCCAGTCGGTGGGCGAAGAGAAGTCGACCCAGTGGACGCGCGGCGCCCGGCCGAGCCGCGCGAGCTCGGCGCGGAAGCCGTCGGCGCCCGCCATCAAGCCCAGCAGCGGAATGCAGTTGCCCAGGGTGAGCAGCGCCAGCCGCTCCAAGCCCTGGCCTGCTTCGGCGGCCTGGCGCTGCACGCGCGATGCGATGCTCGCCGCCAGCAGGCTGCCGACACTGAAGCCGACCAGCAGCACTTCGTCGGTCGCCGGATCGGCAAGGGTGCGCAGCACGGCCGCCGCCGTGGCGTCCATGCGGCGTTCGAGGGCCGGCGTGCGGCCGCTGCGCCAGGCAGCGGCGAACTGGTAGATGCGCAGCAGCCAGCTGGTGTTGAGGCGGCGCTCCCAGCGCAGCGCGGCCCACAGGACCGCGAGCGCGGCCGCCGTCCCCAGCGCGCCGCCCCAGGCGGTGTCCAGAGGCCAGCGCGCCAGCAACACGCCCGCCAGCACGGCCAGCAGCAGGGATACCAGCCAGAACAGCGCCGGATAGGCCAGCGCCACCAGCGTGCGGGGCGAGGCCTTCTTCACCGCCCGCAGCGCCGCGGGGGACGCCAGCGCCCCGGCATAGCCGCGCAGGCTGCCCACCAGCACCTGCCAGGGCGTGCGTGCCCAGTGGGCGCGCACGATGTCGTCCCAGCGCACGTATTCGAAGCAGGTTTCGGTGGACCCGCAGCGGATGGTCCATGTACTGTTGCCGTCGGCGCACCGCTGGCGCGGCCCGACCTCGTAGGCCACCTGGGTCACCGCTCCTTGCAGCCGTGCCTGCGCGGCGTAGAGGCCGTGGTAGTAGGAGGCGCCCTTGGGGTCGAAGCCGCTGAGGAAGAAGACGTGGCGGCGGTGCACGGT
>JAEZKX010000363.1 GCA_023436025.1 Pseudomonadota bacterium
CGGCGCCCTCGAAGCCGAGCTCGCCGAAGCCCTGCGCCACGTCGAGCGGGTCCACGCCACCCGCGTGGAGCTGCTGCGCTGCCTCGACGTGCTCCATGCCAGCCTGCAGGCGCTGCGGCCTGCCTCCTGAAGCCCGGCGCCGGCGGTCGCTGGCTACAATCCGCGCCCCCATGACCGCACCCATCGCTTCCGACGCCTTCTGCGCCATCGACTTCGGCACCTCCAATTCGGCGGTCGCCACGCCCACGGCCGATGGCCGCATGGCGCTGGCCGACGTCGAGGCCGGCCACACCACCATGCCCACCGCCGTCTTCTACCAGGTGGAGGGCCGCGCCGCCCACCAGGAGCCGCTGCGCCTGTACGGGCGCGCTGCGCTCGCCGCCTATGTCGAAGGCGTCGAGGGACGGCTGTTGCGCTCGATGAAGAGCGTGCTGGGCTCGGCCCTGGCCGAACAGCGCACCGAGGTGGGCGGCGGCCACGCGGTGCGCTACCTCGACGTGGTGGGCGGATACCTGCAGCACCTGCGCGAACTCGCGGGGCACGCCGCGGGTGTGCCGCTGGCGCGCGCGGTGCTGGGGCGCCCGGTGTACTTCGTCGACGACGACCCGGCGCGCGACGCGCAGGCGCAGGAGGCGCTGGCGGCGGCCGCGCGCGGAGCCGGCTTTACCGAGGTGAGCTTCCAGTACGAGCCGATCGCCGCAGCGCTGGACTACGAGCTGGGCGCCACGCGCGAGGAGCACGTGCTGGTGGCTGACATCGGCGGCGGCACTTCGGACTTCTCGCTGGTGCGGGTCGGGCCGGCGCGGCGCGCGCGGCTGGACCGGCGCGACGACATCCTGGCCAACCACGGCGTGCACGTGGCCGGCACCGACTTCGACCGGCAGGTCGAACTGGCGGCCATCCTGCCGGCCTGCGGCTACCGCGGCCTGGGGCCGGCGCGTCCGGGCGGCACGCCGCGCGAGGTGCCCAGCCGCGTCTACTTCGACCTCGCCACCTGGCACCTGGTCAACACGGTCTATGCGGCGCCACGCGTCCACGAGCTGCGCGGCATGCGTTCCTTCTACGGCGACCCGCGCCAGCATGCGCGGCTGATGACGGTGGTGGAGGAACACCTGGGCCACGCGCTGCTGGCGCAGGCCGAGGAGGCCAAGATCGCGGTGGCCGAAGGCGGCGCCACGCGCATCGACCTGCAGCGCCTGGAGCGCGGCCTGGCGGCAACGTTGGACGCGGGCGAAGCGGTGGCGGCTCTGGAGGGCGAGATGGAACGCATCGCGGCGGCGGCGACCGAGACCCTGCGGCGCGCCGGCCTCGTGCGCGCCGACGTGCTGTACCTCACCGGCGGCTCCACCGGCTTCGCGCCGCTGGTGCAGCGCATCGCCGCGGCGGTGCCGGGCGCGCGCGTGGTGCATGGCGACCGCCAGGCCAGCGTGGCGCAGGGCCTGGGGGTGCACGCACAGCGGCTGTACGCGGCCGGCCGGGGATAATCCGCCGCCATGGATCTCATCCTCTTCCTGGTCGATTTCATCCTCCACGTCGACCGCTACCTCGAGGCCTTCGTCACCACCTACGGGGCCTGGGTCTACGCGCTGCTGTTCCTCATCATCTTCGTGGAGACCGGCGTGGTGGTGATGCCCTTCCTGCCGGGCGACTCGCTGCTGTTCGTGGTGGGCGCGCTGTGCGGGGTCGGCCTGATGAGCCTGCCGCTGGCCATCGCCCTGCTGTGGGCGGCCGCCGTCCTGGGCGACCAGTGCAACTACACCATCGGCCGCTGGCTGGGGCCCAAGGTGTTCCAGTGGGACGATTCGCGCTGGTTCAACAAGGAGGCCTTCCTGCGGGCCCATGCCTTCTTCGAGAAGTGGGGCGGCATCTCCATCGTGCTGGCGCGCTTCTTCCCCTTCATGCGCACCTTCGTTCCCTTCGTCGCCGGCGTCGCGCAGATGAGCCGCGTGAAGTTCACCGTCTACAACCTCCTTGGCGCCGCCATCTGGGTGGGCGGCCTGGTGATCGCGGGCTACTTCCTGGGCAGCATCCCCTGGGTCAAGGAAAACCTCGACAAGATCATCTGGGCCACCATCCTCATCCCGGGCCTGCTGGTGATCGGCGGGGCCTGGCAGGCGCGCCGCAAGGCGGCGCAACCGGCACGGGGCTAGGAACCTGGCGGCAGAGAGGCGGGCCTGCGCCTGCCCGAAGGGTTGGGCCGATCAGGGGGCCGACTGCGTCGTCGCGAAAACCGGTCAAGCGGCCCAGGCTCATAGGCGCTACTCCTACACGCCGCGCGACACAGGGCGGATAGCTTAAGGGCTCAAGGAGAGTTCCATGTCCGACCCGCAACAGCGCGACACCACCAGCAACCCGCCCGGCGAACGCGGCCAGGCATCCGGCCAGCCGGCCCCCGCCGGCCCGGGCCAGCCTTCTCCCGGCCTGAAGGACAAGGACGCCCCGACCAGCGACAGCTACGGCAATACGCGGGAGTCGGGCGAGGAGCCGAAGTAGGGCGCGCGGCCCGCTGGCCAGGGCGCGGGACGGCCCGCGCAGAAAGCCTGGCGCCGCGCAGGGCCGTGGGCCCTGCGTGTCATCAACGCCAGTTGCGCATGGGCGCGCCGCGGTTCGCGCCCAGGGTGTTGGTGGGCGCGCCAGCCGCAGCGGCGGCGGTCGAGCCGCCCGCGCCGGACCCCACCGGGC
>JAEZKX010000449.1 GCA_023436025.1 Pseudomonadota bacterium
CAGCCGCGCCGCGGCTTCGGCGGCATGCTCGCCGGCCTGGCCGCCGGCCTGGGCCTGGCCTGGCTGGCCCATGCGCTCGGCTTCGGCGAGGGCCTGGCCATGCTGCTGCTGTTCGGCCTGATCGCCATCGTGGTGCTGGCCGTCGTCGGCATGGTCATGCGCCGGCGCCAGGGCGCCCATGGATCGCAGCGCGGCAACTACGCCTGGCAGGGCGCCGGCGCCACGGCCGATGCGCCGGCGTCGCCGCGCCAGTACAACCCTGAAAAGATCGGCAACGACGCCTCGGCGCGGCCCTGGGAGCGCGCCAGCACCGCCTTCGACGCGGGACGCCACGGGCCCGCCGGCGGTGTCCGCATCGGCGCCAGCCTGGAGCAGGGCTCGGGCCTGAGCGGTCCGCAGGGCTGGGGCGTGCCCGCCGGCTTCGATACCGACGGTTTCCTGGCGGCGGCCAAGCGCAACTTCGTGACGCTGCAGGATGCCTGGGACCGCGGCGACCTGAAGTCGCTGCGCAGCATGATGACCGACGACATGATGCGCGAACTCGGCGACCAACTCGCCGAGCGCGAGCGCCAGGGCGGTGGCGCCAACCGCACCGAAGTCGACATGCTGCAGGCGCAGTTGCTCGGCATCGAGGAACTGGCCGGCGAGTACATGGCCAGCGTCGAGTTCTCCGGCATGATCCGCGAGGATCCCTCCGCGGGCCCCAGTCCCTTCCGCGAAGTCTGGAACATGACCAAGCCGCGCGACGGCTCCGGCGGCTGGCTGGTGGCAGGGGTGCAGGCGCTGCAATGAGGGCGCGCCCCGCCGCGCCAGGCGATTCGTCATGAATAATCGGGGGATGGCCGCACCATCCCCCGTTTCGTTTTTCGAGCACCTGTTTGATCGCGTCGGCAAGGCCTTGCAGCCGCCGCCCTGGGTCGTGGAGGAAATGCAGCGGCGGCTCGTGCTGCTGCTCAACCACGTGTTGCAGCAGGAGCCCGAAGCGCAGGCGCGGCTGAAGCGCCAGGCCGGCCGGTTGGTGGAGGCGCGCTGGCGCGTCTTCAGCGTGCGCCTGCAGGCCACGCCCGCCGGCTTGCTGGACCTCGGTTCGCCCGCCGCCAGCCCCGACCTGACGCTCACCCTCACCGATGAATCGCCCTGGTCGCTGGCGCAGTCCACGTTGCGCGGCGAGAAGCCGCCGGTGCGCATCTCCGGCGACGTGCAGCTCGCCGCCGAGGTCCAGTGGCTGGTCGACCACGTGCGCTGGGACATCGAGGAGGACCTGGCGCGGCTGGTGGGCGATGCGCCGGCGCATGCCGTCGGCCAGGTGCTGCGGCGCATGGGCGAGGCCCTGCGCAAGTTCGCCGGAGGGGCGCGGCCGGCGCCGCCTGGCGGCACGCCGACACCGCCACCCGCAGGGACGCCGGGCGGATGACGCGCTACCTGCGCGCCTTCTTCATCCTCTGGGTGATCCTGCGCTATGGGCTGGACGAGCTGGCGCTCTCCGGCTTCCGGCTGCGCGGGCTGGCCCGGGTGGTCACGTTCGGGCGCCGCATCTCGGCGCCGCGCGGCCAGCGCCTGCGCGAGGCGCTGCAGCACCTGGGCCCCATCTACGTCAAGTTCGGCCAGGTGCTGTCGACGCGGCGCGACCTGCTGCCGCCCGACGTGGCCGACGAACTGGCCCTGCTGCAGGACCGGGTGCCGCCGTTCCCCACCGCAGTGGCGGTGGCCACCATCGAGCGCGCCTTCCGCCGCCCGATCGGCAGCATCTTCGAGACCTTCGAGGCCGAGCCGGTGGCCAGCGCCTCGATCGCCCAGGTGCACTTCGCCACGCTGCGCGCGCGCGATGGCAGCTTGCGCGAGGTCGCCGTCAAGGTGCTGCGGCCCGGCATGCTGCCGGTGATCGAGAAGGACCTCGACCTGATGCGCATGATGGCCGGCTGGATCGAGCGTGCCTCGTACGACGCCCGCCGCCTGAAGATGCGCGAGGTGGTCGCCGAGTTCGACAAGTACCTGCACGACGAACTCGACCTGGTGCGCGAGGCGGCCAACGCCGCGCAACTGCGCCGCAACATGGCCGGCCTGCACCTGGTGCTGATCCCCGAGATGTACTGGGAACTGGTGCATCCCGAGGTGATGGTGATGGAGCGCATGGTGGGCGTCCCCATCAGCCAGGTCGACCGCCTGGTGGCCGCCGGTGTCGACCTGCGGCAGCTGGCGCGCGACGGCGTCACCATCTTCTTCACCCAGGTGTTCCGCGACGGCTTCTTCCATGCCGACATGCATCCGGGCAACATCCAGGTGAGCCTGGCGCCGGGCAGCTTCGGCCGCTACATCTCGCTGGACTTCGGCATCGTCGGCACGCTCACCGAGCACGACAAGGACTACCTGGCGCAGAACTTCACGGCCTTCTTCCGGCGCGACTACAAGCGGGTGGCCGAACTGCACATCGAGTCGGGCTGGGTGCCGCCCGGCACGCGCGTGGACGAACTCGAGGCGGCGGTGCGCACGGTGTGCGAGCCGTACTTCGACCGGCCGCTGCGCGAGATCTCGCTGGGCATGGTGCTGATGCGCCTGTTCCAGATGTCGCGCCGCTTCCAGGTCGACATCCAGCCGCAGCTGGTGCTGCTGCAGAAGACGCTGCTGAACATCGAGGGCCTGGGCCGCCAGCTCGATCCGGACCTGGACCTCTGGAGCACGGCCAAGCCTTTCCTCGAGCGCTGGATGGCCGACCAGATCGGACCGCACAAGCTGCTGGCCGAACTGCGCGACCAGGCGCCGCGCTACGCCAAGATCCTGCCCGACCTGCCGCGCCTCATGCACGATTTCCTGCAAAAGGGCGCGGAGCGCGACGACCGCAAGCTCGACGCCCTGCTCGAGGAGCAGCGCCGCACCAACCGCCTGCTGCAGGTGCTCGCCTACCTCGGCATCGGTTTTGCTTTGGGGATGATCGCCATGCAGTTCATGGTGCAGCTGCGGATGCGCTTTTTCTTTTGAGCCTCGGCTGGGCTTGGCCATAATGCGCGGCGAAAAAACGAAAAGGAGCGGGATTCCATGTTGATCGGATTCATCATCCTGTACCTGCTGGCGTCCATCGCCATCGGCCTGTATGCCGCCAAGCGCGTGAACAACACGGCCGACTACGCGGTGGCGGGTCGCAGCCTGCCCCTGGCCATCGTCATCGCCACCACCTTCGCGACCTGGTTCGGCTCCGAGACGGTGCTGGGCGTCTCGGCCCGCTTCGTGTCGGGCAACCTCGGCGAGGTGGTCGAAGATCCGTTCGGCGCTTCCATGTGCCTGGTCCTGGTCGGCCTGTTCTTCGCCTACCGGCTCTACAAGCGCAACCTGATCACGCTGGGCGACTACTACCGCCAGCGCTATGGCCGCACGATCGAGGTGATCTGCTCGCTCATGATCATCGCCAGCTACCTGGGCTGGGTCGCGGCGCAGGTCACGGCGCTGGGCCTGGTGTTCCACCTGCTGGTGCCGGAACTGATCACGGTGCAGGTCGGCATGGTCATCGGCCTGGCGGTGGTCCTGATCTACACGCTGTTCGGCGGCATGTGGTCGGTGGCGCTGACCGACTTCATCCAGATGATCGTCATCGCCCTGGGCCTGGTGGCGATCGCCTGGTTCGCCGCCGACCTGGCCGGCGGCGCCGGCCGCGTGATCGACTACGCCGCCACCAACGGCAAGTTCCAGTTCTTCCCCGAGAACGGCGGCAGCAAGGAGTGGATCTTCTTCTTCGCCGCGGCCATCACCATGATGCTGGGCTCCATCCCGCAGCAGGACGTGTTCCAGCGCGTGATGTCGGCCAAGGACGCCAAGACGGCCGTGCGCGGCCCCATCATCGGCGGCATCCTCTACTTCCTGTTCGCGCTGATCCCGATGTTCATCGTGACGGCCGCCGTGCTGGTGATGGGCGACACCGCGACCCAGTTGCTGGCGGACGACCCGCAGAAGGTCCTGCCCACGCTGGTGATGGACCGCATGCCGGTGCTGCTGCAGATCGCCTTCTTCGGCGCGCTGCTGTCGGCCATCATGTCCACCGCGTCGGCGACCCTGCTCGCGCCCAGCACCACCTTCGTCGAGAACATCCTGCGCAACATCAAGCCCGGCATGAGCGACCAGGCCACGCTGCGCGCCATGCGCATCACGGTGCTGGTGTGCGCAGCGGTGGTGCTGGTGTACTCCATCGTCATGGAAGGCACGTCCATCTACGAACTCGTCTCCGGCGCCTACCAGGTGCCGCTGGTGGGGGCCTTCATCCCGCTGGTGTTCGGCCTCTACTGGTCGCGCGCCACCACCCAGGGCGCGCTGTTCTCGGTGGTCCTGGGGATCGGCACCTGGCTGGTCTTCGTCGCCACGCCAGCGCTGTCCGAGGCCTTCCCGCAGCAGCTGGCCGGCGTGCTGGCGGCGCTGGCGGGCATGCTGGCGGGCTCGCTGCTGCCGCAATGGGTGGCCAACCACAAGGGCCACGTGCACCACTACGAAGGCTCGCACCAGGCGTCTTCGGCCGCCTGAGGCAGCGCCCCGGCAGGGGCCGCGCCGGCCCCGGGGCCGCGGCCTGCCGGCGGCTTGCAAAACGGACGCTCACCTATAATTGAGGGCTTTGCACACCACGCCTGACGAGCCATGCCCATCTACGCATACAAGTGCGCCGCCTGCGGCCATGCCAAGGACGTCCTGCAGAAAATCTCCGACGCTCCGCTGACGGTCTGCCCGGCCTGTGGCCAGGACCAGTTCGCCAAGCAGCTGACCGCTGCCGGCTTCCAGCTCAAGGGCTCCGGCTGGTACGTCACCGACTTCCGCGGCGGCTCCGGCGGCGGCGCTGCCGCGCCGGCGGCCGACAAGGCCGGGAAGGCGGACAAGCCCTCCGACGGTGGCGGCGCCAAGACCGAATCCGCGCCCGCGCCGGCGGCCAAGTCCGACGCGCCCAGCGCGTCCGCGGGCTGCGGCGCGTCCTGCGCCTGCCACTGAAAGAGCTGCGTGCACGCCCTGCGGAAATGGCTGCTGGCGGGGCTGCTCGTCGTGGTCCCGGTCGCCATCACCGTCTGGGTGCTGCAATGGATCATCGGGACGCTCGACCAGACGCTGCTGATCCTTCCGGCCCAATGGCACCCTGACCGCGTCTTCGGTGTCCACATCCCCGGCTTCGGTGTCCTGCTGACGCTGGCCATCCTGCTGGTCATCGGCGCCATCGCCAGCAATTTCGTCGGCCGCAAGCTGGTCGGCCTGGGCGACCGGATCGTGGCGCGCATCCCGGTGGTGCGCTCCATCTATTCCAGCGTCAAGCAGGTCTCCGACACACTGTTTTCCGAAAGCGGCAATGCCTTCCGCACCGCGGTGCTGGTGCAGTGGCCGCGCCCGGATGTCTGGACCATCGGCTTCGTCACCGGCGCGCCCGGCGGCGACGTGGTCAACTACCTGCGCGGCGAGGAATACGTCAGCGTCTACGTGCCGACCACGCCCAACCCCACGGGTGGCTACTTCGTGATGCTGCGCAAGAGCGACTGCATCGAACTCAAGATGAGCGTGGACGATGCGCTCAAGTACGTGGTGTCCATGGGCGTCGTCGTCCCGGCCATCACCCACCGCTGACCCGGCCGGCGCGGGCCGGCGATTCTCCGAGGTTCTTCCCATGTCTTCCCAAAAAATGCGTACCACCTATTGCGGCCTGGTGACCGAAGCCCTGATGGGCCAGACGGTGACGCTGTGCGGCTGGGTCAACCGCCGGCGCGACCACGGTGGCGTGATCTTCGTCGACCTGCGCGACCGCGAAGGCTATGTGCAGGTGGTGTGCGATCCCGACCGCGCCGAGATGTTCAAGCTGGCCGAAGGCCTGCGCAACGAGTTCTGCGTGCAGGTCAAGGGCGTGGTGCGGGCCCGTCCGGAAGGCACCACCAACGCCAACCTCAAGAGCGGCAAGGTCGAGGTGCTGTGCCACGAGCTGGTGGTGCTCAACCCCTCGGTCACCCCCCCGTTCCAGCTCGACGACGAGAACCTGTCGGAGACCACCCGCCTCATGCACCGGGTGCTGGACCTACGCCGCCCGTACATGCAGAACAACCTGATGCTGCGCTACCGGGTGACCATGGAGGTGCGCAAGTTCCTCGATGCCAACGGCTTCATCGACATCGAGACGCCGATGCTGACCAAGAGCACGCCGGAGGGTGCGCGCGACTACCTGGTGCCTTCGCGCGTGCACGACGGCATGTTCTTCGCGCTGCCGCAGTCGCCCCAGCTGTTCAAGCAGCTGCTGATGGTGTCCGGCTTCGACCGCTACTACCAGATCACCAAGTGCTTCCGCGACGAGGACCTGCGCGCGGACCGGCAGCCGGAATTCACCCAGATCGACGTCGAGACCTCCTTCCTCACCGAGGAGGAGATCCGCGCCATGTTCGAGGGCATGATCCGCAGCACCTTCAAGAACGTGATCGGCGTCGACATGCCGGCCTTCCCGGTGATGGCGCATGCAGACGCGATGCGGCTGTACGGCTCCGACAAGCCGGACCTGCGCGTCAAGCTCGAATTCACGGAGCTCACCGACGTCATGAAGGACGTTGACTTCAAGGTCTTCTCCGGCCCGGCCAACCAGGCCGACGGCCGCGTGGTGGGCCTGCGCGTGCCTGGCGGCGGCGAGATGAGCCGCGGCGAGATCGACGGCTACACCGAGTTCGTCAAGATCTACGGCGCCAAGGGCCTGGCCTGGATCAAGGTCAACGATGTCGCCGCCGGCCGCGAGGGCCTGCAGTCGCCCATCGTCAAGAACCTGCACGACGCCGCCATCGCCGAGATCCTCAAGCGCACCGGTGCCCAGAACGGCGACCTGATCTTCTTCGGCGCCGATAAGGCGAAAGTGGTCAACGACGCCATCGGTGCCCTGCGCGTCAAGGTGGGCCACAGCGAGTTCGGCAAGGCCCGTGGCCTGGTCGAAGGCGAGTGGAAGCCGCTGTGGGTGGTGGACTTCCCCATGTTCGAGTTCGACGACGACGCCCAGCGCTGGAACGCCGTGCACCACCCGTTCACCTCGCCCAAGGATGGCCACGAGGACTGGCTGGAGACCGACCCTGGCCGCTGCCTGGCCAAGGCCTACGACGCCGTGCTCAACGGCATCGAGCTGGGCGGCGGGTCGGTGCGGATCCACCGCGAGGACGTGCAGAGCAAGGTGTTCCGGGCCCTGAAGATCGACGCCGAGGAGGCCCAGGCCAAGTTCGGCTTCCTGCTCGACGCCCTGCAGTATGGTGCGCCGCCGCACGGTGGCATCGCCATCGGCCTGGACCGCTTCGTCATGCTGATGACGGGCGCCGAATCCTTGCGCGACGTCATCGCCTTCCCCAAGACGCAGCGCGCGCAGGACCTGCTGACCCAGGCGCCCGGCCCGGTGGACGAGAAGCAGCTGCGCGAGCTGCACATCCGCCTGCGCAACCCGCAACCGGCCTGATCCGGCGCCGCCCCGCGGGCGGCGAATACCAAACTACTCTCTTTCTCCACCGGGGCAGGCGCAGCCCCGGTGCGTGTCTCCTCCCCCTCCCTGGTCCCGAGCTGCCTCGCGTTCGTGAACGAATGCGCGGGCACGCTCGCCTGTAGGAAAAACTCCCGTCAGGGCTTGGGATTCGGACTACACGTCGGTATAGTCGACCGACTAGTTGTTACTGGTGGTACGTCCGTGCGTTTTTTGTTTTCCGTCGCTCGGGCCATCTGGACAGCAATCGCGGTTGGCCGGGACAGTGAGCGGCTGCCGCTGAGGTGAGGGGTTTTCCAGAGTTTCGTCGTCGAAGGGGCTGGCCGCCTCTTTGTCCTGCCGGGGACTGGGCCTGGCGTTTGTCGGAAGTTGTCAAAAAATGAGAGCAAAAAGAACGAGCATCTCCAACCGGCTGCGTGAAGCCTTCCGTTTGGAGGCCCTGGAGCCCCGCGTCCTGCTCTCTGCGGATCCGGTCCTGGGAGCCGCCCGCGTCGCCATCGCTCCCGACCGCCAGGACGACCAACTCGCCATCGAAGCCTATGAAAGCGCGCCCGGCCTGCGCGGCACCGTGGCGACGGAGTCGTCCACCCAGGTAGTCGCCGAGGTGCTGCGCCAAGCCAGCCGATCGCGCGGCATGGTGGACTTCGCTGTCGATGCAGCCGCCTTCGACCTGGCCACGGTCGAGGACCGGCTGAGCTTCCTCGACGGCACCTTCACCGTCAACGCCGGCCAGACGATGGCAGGCAGCGGCACCATCGCCCTGGACGTCTTCAACGACGGCCTGCTGTCCCCCGGCTACTCGCCCGGCGTGCAGAACATCTCGGGCAACTACACGCAGACCGGCTCGCTGCTCATCGAGATCGGCGGCGAGGCGGCCGGCACCGGCTACGACCAGCTGAACGTCAGCGGCCAGGTCAGCCTGGGCGGCACCCTGGAGCTGTCCCTGTGGGACGACTTCCGGCCCGAGGATGGCGACACCTTCGACATCCTGACCTTCGGCTCGGCGGTCGGTGCGTTCGACATCGGCATGGGCTTCATCCAGGAAGACGCCGGGGTCTGGTTCTCGGTCGACCAGCTGGCCAATGGCCTGCGCCTCACCGCCCACGCCATCGACGACACGCTGGCCTACCTGCTGCAGGTCGTGCCCGACAGCGTCAACGACCGCATGGGCCAGTGGCTCAACCACAATTACTTCAGCGACATCAGCGCCACCAGCTTCACGGGCCGCGTCAGCCTGGGCAGCAACATGTACGTGGACGGTTCGTTCACGTTCGCCTTCGATGCCGACGCGGTGGTGGACAACCCCGTCGCGGGCGGCGCGCTCCAGGTCGATCTGTGGAAAGTGTCCATCGACGGCGGCTCGGCCCTGCTGGGCACCGATGTCGCCGACGCCTCGGCCCCAGCGCTGACTCTGTCGGGCGTCGATCTCAACCTGGTCTTCGTCAAGCCGACCGACACCACGCTCGACTACGCCTGGCTGATCGCCGAAGGCTCGGTCGACGATGCCAGCGCCGTCCTGGGCCCCTTGCACCTGAGCGCGGGCGGCACGCCGCTGGCCTTCGAGCTGAACTGGGCGCTGGGTTCGGCTGGCGAGCGCATGCTCGACCTGACGGGCGCCAATGCCATCTCCATGGCCAACGGCCACGTGTTCGACGGCGACGGCGCGCGCGGCGAGTTCCTGGTGCTGTCCGGCGGCTTCGACGCCCAGCTCGACGCCATCTCTCTGCACGCCACCATCGGCATCTCGATCGATGCCGACGCCTTCGTCATGGCCGCTTCCGACGTGGAAGCGTCCGTGTCGGGCGGCGGCCTCACCGTCGGCATCACCGACGGTGAGTTCGGCCTGGTCAGCAACGCCGCGGGCGTGGTGCTGGAAGCGCGCGGCGGCGCCAGCTTCGCCGGCGGCGGCTTCACGGCGCAGGCGCAGGCGGTGCGCATCGCCTACAACAGCACCGCGACCGACTTCACCGGTGAAGAGCTCTCCTTCGGCGGAGGCTACGGCTACACCTTCGGCGCGCTGGACGCCGGCCCCGGCTTCCTGTCGGTCACCGCCGCCGGCGTCGACGCGCGCATCGGCGACAGCGTCGCGCTGGCCGGGGACTTCGCCTTCCAGCGCAGCGCCAGCGGCGACCAGATGGCCGTGCTGGGCCAGAACGTGCGCGCCGGCGTGGAAGCCGGCGACTTCAGCATCGGCATCGGCAGCGGCGATCTCGCCCTGCTGGTGCACACCGACGGCCTGGCCCTGGAGGCCAGCGGCGCGCTGGCGGCCAACCTCGGCTCGCAGGTGGCCCTGTCGGCCGCTTCGGTCACGCTGCGCCTGAACCAGCGCAATGCCAGCGTGGCCGGCACCACCGTCCAGGCGGGCGGCCTCAGCCACACCTTCGGCAGCTCCATGACGGCGGGCGCCCGCGACATCGCGGTGCGCGACGCCGAAATCCTGGTGGGCGACTTCGTCCATGCCAGCGGCAACCTGGCCGTGCACTGGGGCGACGCCACCACGCTGAACCTGGCGGGCGGCGGCACGGCCGACGTGCGCCAGCTCCTGATCGGCGGCACCGGCCTGGCCGGCCGCATCGGCCTGAACACCGGCGGCGACGATTTCATCGGCTTCGACGCCGACGACGTGCAGTTCGCGCTGGGCCTGTTCAGCGACGCCGCCAACGACCGCGGCTGGACCGCGCTGAAGGCCCATGCCGGTTCCATCGCCTTCGAAGGCGTGGACGACCTCGCGATGGCGGGCGACGAGCTCGACATCCTGGTCAACCTGGCCAGCGATCCGGCGGGCCCGGTGCTGGATCTCGCGTCCAGCCCGGTCGACGTGGCCACCGGCGCCGGCACGATGGCGCTGGACATGCAGGGCGCCCGCGGCCGCCTGCTGGAAGCTTCCGGCCAGCTCGACGTCGACCTGTTCGGCGCCTTCCAGGTCTCCGGCGGCTTCGCCTTCTCGCGCAGCAACGGCAACCTGCGCCTGGCCGACGGCGAGGTGGTCGACGCGCAGATGTTCACCCTGGGCGCGGCCAATGCCGATGCCTTCTTCGGCACCGGCGGCGGCCGGGGCGACGCGATGGGCCTGGCGCTCGAAGGCGTCGACCTCGCGCTGGTGCTGGCCACCGACGCGGCCGATGCCACGCGCAGCTGGACCAGCCTGCGCGCCGAAGCCGACAGCATCGAGGTGGTCGGCATCGAGGGCCTCACCCTCAGCTCCAGCGACCTGCTGGTGGCGGTCAACAGCGCCAGCATGGGCAGCCCGGTGGCCGACTACGCGGCCCAGTCGGTGGTGGTCGCCGCCGGCGCCGGCACCAGCGTGGCGCTGGACTTCGACGGCCAGCGCGGCGAACTCCTGGAAGCGCGCGGCACCCTCGATGTCGACGCCTTCGGCTTCTTCCAGGTCAGCGGCGCCTTCGCGCTGACCAAGACCAGCCAGCGCGTGACGCTGGACGACGGCACCGAGGTCGATGTCGACCTGCTGGCCATCGGCGCCGAGGGCGTCGATGCCTTCGCCGGCATCGACGGCGGCTCGCCGCAGCGCCAGGGCCTGGCCATCGACGACGCCGGCTTCGCGCTGGCGCTGATGCGCGAGCAGCTGCCGGCGGCCAGCCCCTCGGTGGCGCGCCAGTGGAGCGCGCTGCAGGCGCACGCGGGCAACGCGAGCCTGGTGGGTGTCTCCGACATCACCGCCAGCGTTTCCGACGTGGCGGTGCAAATCAACCGCGCCGATGCCGGCGACGGCAGCGTGGTCGACTTCGCCGCCCGTGCGCTGGACGTGGCCACCGGCCCCGGCCTGGCCGTCACCTTCGACATGGACGGCGACGATGGCGCCATGCTGCGGGCATCGGGCGCATTCGCGCTCGAGGTGGCGGGCTTCTTCCAGGCCTCCGGCCAGCTGGCCGTGGAGCGTCGCACCGAGACGCTGGTGCTGGCGGACCGTGCCGCGACGCCGGGCATCGATGAGTCCGGCTCGGTCAGCGTCGACCTGCTGACCATCGGCGGGACCAACCTGGACGCTTTCGTCGGCATGAACGGCGGCGCGGCCGATGCGATGGGCCTGGCGGTGGGCGGCGTCGACTTCGGCCTGGTGCTGGCCGCCGAGCGCGGCCTGGGCACGCGCAGCTGGCACGCCCTGCAGGCCACGGCCGGCTCGGTGCGCCTGGTCGGCGTCGATGGCCTCACGTTGGCCGGTGAAACGCTGGCGGTGCAGGTCAACGCGGCATCCGCCGACGGCGTGGTGCTGGACTTCAGCGGCCTGCCGCTGGAGGTCCGCACGGGCACCGGTTCCTTCCTGGCGCTGGACATGGACGGCGCCCAGGGCGCGCTGACCCGCGCTTCGGGCCACTTCACGGTCGACGTGTTCGGCTTCCTCCAGGCGCAGGGCAGCTTCGCGCTGGAAAGCCGCGCGCACACCGTGACGCTGGAAGACGGCTCCACCGTGCTGGTGGACCTGCTGGCGCTGGGCGCCGACGGCGTCGACGCCTTCGCCGGTGTCAACGGCGGCGGCGCGGGCGCGATGGGCCTGGCCCTGACCGACGTGAACGTGGCCATCGCGCTGATGCGCGAGCAGGGCGGCACCCGCTCCTGGACCTCGGCCTTCGCCAGCGCCGCATCGGCCGGCCTGGTCGGCATCGAGGGCCTGGCCATCACCGGCACCACGCTGGAAGTGCTGGTCAACCAGGCGAGCACCGGCGACGGCAACGTGGTCGATTTCTCCGGCACGCCCCTGGACGTGGCGACCGGCACCGGCACGCCCGCCATCGGGCTGGCCATGGATTCCAGCCTGGGCGCGCTGCTGCGCGCCTCCGGCCACCTCAGGCTCGACCTGTTCGGCTTCGTGCAGGCCGAGGGCCAGCTCGCGATCGAGAAGTCGAGCCGCGACATCACCCTGGCCGATGCCGAGGTCGTCGCGGTCGACCTGCTGGCCATCGGGGCCACCGGCCTCGATGCCTTCATCGGCGTCAACGGCGGCAGTACCGACGCCATGGGCCTGGAGGTCGAAGGCGTCGACCTGGCCCTGGCGATGATGGGTTCCAAGGCCGACCCGGCACGCCGCTGGGTCAGCCTGCAGGCCAGCGCGGACGCCGCCGGCCTGGCAGGCGTGCCGTCGGTGACGGCCACGGCCACCGATGTCGAGATCTTCATCAACCAGGCCAGCCTGGCGGGCGACGAGGTCGTCGACTATGCAGCCGGCGCCACCAGCCTGG
The DNA here is from genome assembly GCA_023436025.1 of Pseudomonadota bacterium. Taxonomy (GTDB): domain Bacteria; phylum Pseudomonadota; class Gammaproteobacteria; order Burkholderiales; family Burkholderiaceae_C; genus Ramlibacter. The sequence continues at coordinate 12,640 of JAEZKX010000449.1, forward strand.
CCATCGGCGCCACCACGCTGACCATGGACGGCGCCGCCGGCACGCTGCTGCGCGCCACCGGGGACCTGGAGATCGACGTCGCCGGCTTCTTCCGCGTGGCGGGCAGCTTCGGCATCGAATCGCGCACCACCGACGTCCAGCTGTCCGACGGCAGCAGCGCGCGCGTGAAGGTGCTGGCCATCGGCGGCGGCGGCATTTCCGCCTTCGCCGGCATCAACGGCGAAAGTGCCGACGCCGTCGGCCTGAGCCTCGGCGATGTCGACTTCGCGCTGGCCCTGATGGCCGACGTCAACGACCCGGCGCGCCAGTTCACCAGCCTGCAGGCCTCGGCCGGGCTGGCCAGCTTCATCGGTGTCGACGGCCTGACCGTCCGCTCCGAAGACCTCAACGTCCAGATCAACCGCGGCATCACGCTGGCGGCGCGCGGGCCGGAGACGGTCAAGCAGAACGCCCAGCTGCAGCTGCAGCTGGCCGGCAACGCGGGCACGCTGCGCTTCACGCAGGGCACGGACAGCGCCGACGTGGTGCTCGCGCCCACGCAGAGCAACGCCCAGCTGCTGGCCGCGCTCACGACGGCCTTCGAGTCGCTCGACGGCGTCGGCGCCGGCAACGTGGAAGTCACCGGCAACCGCCTGGGCGGCTACACCATCGAATTCAAGGGCGCACTGGCCGGCCTGCCGGTGGGCGCCATCGCGGTGAACCTGCTGGCCGCCGATGCCAGCGCCACCGTCACGACGACGCAGGCGGCGCAGGCCGGTGTCAGCGAGATCAAGCAGATCACCATCGACCGCCAGGCCGGCGGCACGCCCGAGGCGGTGGTCAACGTCAGCCAGCTGATCGCCATGGCGCTGGGCGTCAACGAGATCAAGAGCCTGGTCTTCACGACGCCGTACAGCACCAACGGCAACTTCCAGATCTCCCTGGGCGGAAACACCCAGACCGTGCGCTACGCGTACAACGACGTCGACAACAACCGCAGCCGCCTGCGCGCCGCGTTCGCCGCGCTGCTGGGCACGGCCGAGACCGACATCGACGTCACCTTCGACGGCCTCCACGCGGGCGGCCACAAGTACGACATCCAGTTCCGCGGCCTGCAGGCCCAGCGCGACATCGGCGACATCACCGTCACCGAGTCCCTCTCCGGTTCCATCCTCCCCTTCAACACGCGCCAGGGCTCGGCCCCGTCCGGCGAGACGCAGCGCGTGCAGATCACCACCGCGGCGACGGGCAGCTTCGACCTGAGCCTGCGCTACATCAACCAGACCTACACGGCGGCGGGCATCGCCATCGGCGCGAGTGCAGCCGACGTGCAGGCGGCCCTGAACACCGCGTTCACCGGCGTCGGCACCGTCACGGTGACCCAGGACACCGACGGCGCCTACATCATCGCCTTCGGCGGCGGCTTCGCCGGGCGCGACCTGGCCAACCTGCAGGTGGGCCTGGACCTCGACGGCGGCGAGCCGGCGGGCAGCTTCACGATCGCATACGACGGCCAGACCACCGGCCCGATCGCCTACAGCGCCGACCATGCCACCATGGCTGCCAACATCCAGTCGGCACTGGAAGCCCTGGACGGCATCGACGCCGGCGACGTGGCGGTCAGCTTCAACGCGGCCGCCTCGGGCGCCACGCGCGCGTCCTTCAGCATCGCCTTCCAGGGCGCGCTGGCCGGCCGCGTCATCAGCGACTTCACGGTCGACTACGCCGGCCTGGACAACGCCGAACTGTCGGTGTTCGAGAAGGTCGCCGGCCGCGCCGCCGTGGCCGAGGAACAGACCGTCTCGATCACGACCGTGGCCCAGGCCGCGACCTTCACCCTGACCTTCGACGGCGCGACCACCGCGGCCATCGCGCTGGACGCCTCCGCTGCCGACGTGCAGGCCGCGCTCGACGCGGCCTTCGGCGGCGATGTCGAGCTGGTCTCCTTCAGCGGTAAGCGCCTGACGGTGCGCTTCGCCGGCAGCCTGGCCGGCACCGACGTCGAAGCCCTGGTGGTGGACGTCACCGCCGCCGTCGGCACCGCCAGCCTCTCCGTGCTGCAGGAAGGCGAGACGCGCAACCTGCCGGCCACGCTGCCAGGTTATGTGGTGGTGGACTACGCCGCCGGCGCCACCGACCTGCGCGTGCCCACGGGCACCGGCAAGGAAGTCGCCTTCACGATGGAAGGCGAGCGCGGCAACCTGACCGAGGCCAGCGGCCACCTCACGATCGACGCCTTTGGCTTCATGGTGCTGGAAGGGCGCTTCGCCTTCTCCAGCAGCACCGACAGCGTGACCCTGGCCAACGGCGATGTCGTCGGCGTGCAGATGCTGACGCTGGCGGGTACTGGCGTCGATGCCTTCGTGGGCGTGGGCGGGCGCGGGGGCCCGGCCCGCGGCCCGGGCCACCACCCCCCC
>JAEZKX010000454.1 GCA_023436025.1 Pseudomonadota bacterium
CCCCCCCGCGCCCGCCCCCCCCCCCCCCGGACGGCCGGACGCAAAAGCCGCAAAAGGGACGCCACGCAAGAACCGCAAAAGAAACCCTCCGAGGTTTTCTTTCGCGACTTTCGCGCAACCTTTGCGACTTTTGCGTCCGGCTGTCCTTCCGTCCTCGCTCTGACCGGCGGACCGGCGGACCGGCGGCCGGCGGACCGGTTGTCCGCTTGCGGCTCAGGCGCCCCAGTTGATGACGCCCGTCCAGGACGTCAGCAGGACCACCAGGCCGAAGGCGATGCGGTACCAGGCGAAGGGGATGAAGCTGTTGCTGGAGACATAGCGCAGCAGCCAGCGCACGCACAGCCAAGCGCTGATGAAGGCGAACAGCAGGCCGACGCCGAAGGTCGGCAGGTCGTCGACCGACAGCAGCGCGCGCTCCTTGAACAGGCTGTACGCGCCGGCGCCGATCAGCGTGGGGATGGCCAAGTAGAACGAGAAGTCGGTGGCGGCCTTGCGCGACAGCCCCAGCAGCATGCCGCCGATGATGGTGGCACCGCTGCGGCTGGTGCCCGGCAGCAGGGCCAGGCACTGCACCAGCCCGACCTTGAGGGCGTCGGTCCAGCGCATGTCGTCGGCTTCCTCGATGCGCACCGCGGTGCGCTGGCGGCGCTCGGCCCACAGGATGATGAAGCCGCCGACGATGAAGGAGGTGGCCACCACCGACGGACGGTACAGGTGCTGGTGGATCAGGCCGCCCAGCAGCAGGCCGCACACCACGGCCGGGAAGAAGCCGATGGCCACGTTGGCGGCGAAGCGCCGGGCCTGGGCGTCGGTGGGCAGCGCGGCAATGGTGCTGCGGATCTTCTGCCAGTAGACCAGGATGACCGCCAGGATGGCGCCGGTCTGGATGGCGATGTCGAACACCTTCTGCTTGTCACCGTGCAGGTCCAAGAGCTGGCCTGCAAGGATGAGGTGACCGGTGCTGGAGATGGGAAGAAACTCGGTCAGTCCCTCCACGATCCCCATGATCGCGGCCTTGACCAGCATGACGACGTCCAACGCAGAGCCTCCTCGACAAACGCAGGATTATCTCTGACAGGCCATGTCGCCCGGGAGCCGGGGCGCCTTGCGCGGCATGCCTACAGTCCGCCACCGGCGCCGCGGCCCACCATAGCGGCATGAAAATCCTCAACCTCCTCCATGTGGTGGTCGCCCAGGCCTTCTACCGCTGGGCCATGCGCGAGATCAATCCGATGCACCCCGACGTGCCGCGCATCATGCTGCGGCAACAGCAGCTGGCGGAAAAATACCGCCGCATCTGGGCCTGAGGACGCCATCTCCCCGCATGCCGGCCGGACTGCGCGCCAGCGCAGCCCGGCGATCCCATTTGAGGGGGCGGGTTCCAAGCTCCCTGAACCGGCCGGCCGCCTGAGGCCCGCCAACCCCGCGCATTTCACTCCGGCCTGAGGGCGTTTCACGCCGCCAGGTCGTCGCTTCATCGCACGGCGCTCGCCTGCCGGAAGCCCGCAACGCACAGTGCGGGCATTCCAGCCAGGACAAGAACGCCATGCAGATGACTCCCCTGATCGCCGTCCATGCCACCGCCGCGCTGCTGGCCGTCGCCACCGGTCCGGTCGCCCTGTGGGCGCGTCGCGGCCGCGCCCCGTATCCGCGGCTGCACCGCGCCTTCGGCTATGCCTGGGTCACCCTGATGCTGGTGGCCGCCGTGTCGGCCCTGTTCATCCGCGACCACGCCTTCCCCAACGTGGCCGGGTACACGCCCATCCACCTGCTGGTGCCCCTCACGCTGGCCGGTCTGTTCCGCGCCTTCCGCGCCCTGGCGCTGGGCGACCTGCGCACCCACCGCATGACCATGCAGCTCCTGTACATCGGCGCCTGCCTGGTGGCCGGCGCCTTCACCCTGCTGCCGCAGCGCTACTTCGGCCAGCTGGTGTGGAACCAGCTCGGACTGCTCTGATCCCCACCCCGCCCGGAGACCGCCATGCTCGCCCGCCTGCTCCTCAGCGCCATGCCCCTGCTGCTCATCGCCGGCATCTTCCTGGTGAAGTACTACGTCGGTGTCGAACTGGTGATGGCGCCGCAGCTGAAGCAGCACACGGCCTATGTCCTCACCGTCGCCACCCTCTACGGCGCCTTCAACGGCATCGTCATCGGCCGCGCGCTGCGCCTGTGGCGCCTGGCCGCGGCCACCCCGGCCGCCCTGCCGGCGCGCACCTGATTTCCCTCAACCGCAACCCAAGGAGAAACCGCCATGTCCAACGCTTCCATCGAGCGCGAGGCGCGCCGCCGCGCCGGCGCCAAGCTGGGCTGGATCATCCACGCCACTGTCTACGTCCTGGTGAACCTGCTGCTCGCCGCCATCGCCTTTTCCAACGGCCGCAACTGGGCGATCTATCCGGCCCTCGGCTGGGGGCTGGGCCTGGCGGTGCACGGGATCATCGTGTACTTCGTCCTCGGCGCCGACCTGCACCAGCGCATGGTGGAGCGCGAACGCGCCCGACTGCAGGGGGACCCGTGGTGAGCCGCGAGGGCGTGCGCCACTTCGCGCGCTTCGGCGCCGCCGCCATGCTGGCGCTGGCGGCCGTGGCCCTTCCGCTGCTGGCGCGCGCCGGCATCGGCTCCACGGTGCTGCCGCCACGCGGCGAGGACGGCCCCGTCACCGTGTTCTACCCGGCGGCCGAGGCCGAACAGGTCCGGCAGGTGGGCCTCCATCGCCTGCAGTTCGCCTGGGACGGCACGCCGGTGCGCGGCAACGGCCGGCTGGTCGTGATCTCGCACGGTTCCGGCGGCGGCTCCACGCCCCATTCGGACCTGGCGAAGCAGCTGGCCACGGCCGGCTTCGTGGTGGCCCTGCCGGAACACCGGGGCGACAACTGGCGCGACATGCGTGACGTCGGGCCGGCCAGCTGGAAGCGCCGCCCCGCCGAAGTCAGCCGCGCCATCGACACCATCGCGGCGACACCGCGCTTGGCCGCCCTGCTGTCGCTCGATCGCGTCGGCGTGCACGGCATGTCGGCCGGCGGCCACACGGCCCTGACGCTGGCGGGCGGCCGCTGGTCGCCGCACGTACTGCGCCGCCATTGCGAGACCCATCTCGACACCGACTTCCACGCCTGCGTGGGGACGCTGCTCGAACTGCGTGGCGGCGCCCTCGATGGCCTGAAGAAGGCGGTGGTCCGCGCGGCGCTGCCCTTCGCGATGGGCGACACGCGGTGGTACGCCCACCAGGACCCGCGCATCGCCGCCATCGTGGCGCAAGTGCCGCTGGCCGCCGACTTCGACCTGGATTCGCTGAAGCAGCCGCGCGTGCCGCTGGGCATCGTGCAGGCCGGGCGCGATGCCTGGCTGGCGCCGCACCTGCACAGCGGCGCCGTGCTGCGGGCCTGCACCGGATGCACGCTGGTCGCCGACCTGCCCGGCGCGGGCCATGCGTCCTTCCTGTCGCCCCAGCCCGTCGTCGACGGCACCGCCGGCCGCCTGCTGGCCGACCCGCCCGGCTTCGACCGCGCGCTGGTGCCGCAGGTGCATGCGCGCATCGTGGCCTTCTTCCGCCAGCACCTAGAATGATTTCGATGGCGCAGTCCCTGTCCCCCGAGGAAATCGAACAGCTGGCCCGCAAGCGCGCGGGCGCCAAGCTGGGTTGGTACATCCACGCCGCGGTCTACGTGCTGGTCAACCTGTTCATCTTCCTCATCTCCAGCCAGGGCTTCGGCAACCGGCCCTGGTCGGTGTACCCGCTGCTCGGATGGGGACTGGGCCTGGCGCTGCACGGACTCTCGGTCTTCCTGATCGGCGGCGCCGGCAGCCTGCGCGAGCGCATGGTGGACCGCGAGCGCGAGCGCCTGCTGCGCGAGCGCCGCCCGCCCGGACCATGAGGCGCATCGACCCGGTCGCCAAGCTGCGGAACCTGCTGCAGGTGACGGCCTTCTGCCTGGCGATCGCGACCATCCAGTACGCCTTCACGCCCGAGCGGCCCTATGGACCGCCGGTGGCGTATTCGCTCGCGATCGGCCTGGTGACCTGGGCCATCATCGACCTCGGCCGCCACTTCGTGCCCTCCGCGCTGGAAACCGGCTGGCCGCCGGGCTGGCAGGGAATGGCGCTGGTCGTCGTTGGCATCGCCGTCGGCTACCTGCTGGGCACGGCCGTCGCCGACGCGCTGTGCCGCGTGTTCGGGCTGTACCGCGGCGCGCCGCCGCTGCACCAGGTGGCGACCGAACGGTCGTCGATCCTGATCACCGTGCTGGCAGGCGTCGCCGGTGCCTATTACTTCTACAGCGTCAACCGCAGCCGCTACCTGGAACGCACGATGCGCGAGGCTCGCAAGCACGCGGACGAAGCGCGCCTGAAGCTGCTGGAGACGCAGCTGGAGCCGCACATGCTGTTCAACACCTTGGCCAACCTGCGCGCGCTGATCGCGGTGGACCCGGGGCGCGCGCAGCAGATGCTGGACCACATGATCGCCTTCCTGCGCGCCACGCTGGACGCCTCGCGAACGACGACGCACCCCCTGCAGACCGAGCTGGACCGCCTGCGCGACTACCTCGAGCTGATGGCCATCCGCATGGGGCCGCGCCTGGCCTACGCGCTGGACGTGCCACCCGAACTGTCCGGCGTGAAGGTGCCGACGCTGCTGCTGCAGCCGCTGGTGGAAAACAGCATCCAGCATGGCCTGGAACCCAAGGTGGAAGGCGGGCGCATCGACGTGCGCGCGCGCCGTGCAGGCGGACAGCTGGTGCTGGAAGTGCAGGACACGGGCGTCGGCGGACCCGCCGCCGCCACCGGCCGCCAGGGCTTCGGCCTCACGCAGGTGCGCGAGCGGCTGGCGGCGCTGTACGGCGCCGAGGCCCACCTCGAGTTCGACAGCACGCCGGGCGCCGGCGCGCGCACCCGCATCGTGCTGCCGGCCGCATGAACGCCACCGCCGTCCTGGCCGAAGACGAGCCGCTGCTGGCGCAGGCCCTGCAGGCGGAACTCGCCCGCGCTTGGCCACAGCTGCGCGTGATGGCCACGGCCGGCAACGGCGAGGCCGCCGTGCAGGCCGCGCTGGAACACCGGCCCGACGTGCTGTTCTTCGACATCCGCATGCCCGGTCAGGGTGGCCTGGAAGCCGCCGCCGAACTGGCAGAGGACTGGCCCGAGGGCGTTGCCTTCCCGGCCCTGGTCTTCGTCACCGCCTACGACCAGTACGCGGTGCAGGCCTTCGAGGCGCAGGCAGTCGACTACGTGCTCAAGCCGGTGCAGCCGGCGCGGCTGCACCGCACGGTGGCCAAGGTGCAGGAGCTGCTGCTGCAGCGGCGCCAGGCGCCGCAGGCGGGGCTCGATGCGGCCCTGGGCCAGTTGCGCCACCTCCTGGGCGCGGCCGTGCCGCCGCAGCCGCGCCTGCAGGTGATCCAGGCCGGCGTGGGCAGCAGCATCCGGCTGGTGCCGGTGGAAGAGGTGCTGTACTTCGAGGCCGCCGACAAGTACGTGCGGGTGGTCTGCGCCGAACACGAATACCTGATCCGCACTCCGCTGAAGGAGCTGGTGCCGCAGCTGGATCCGCAGGTGTTCTGGCAGGTGCACCGCGGCACCGTGGTGCGCGCGACCGCGGTGGAGGCCGTGCACCGCGACGAGGCCGGCAAGCTGCACCTGGGCCTGCGCGGGCGCAAGGAGCGCCTGCCGGTCAGCCGCCTGCATGCGCAATTGTTCCGGGCGATGTAGCGGCGCCGACAGGCGCGTCGCTGCGCACGCAGGCACGGTGCCTGCGCACTAATGCACGGTGCGCGCGAGCTAGGGTGGATGTCTGTCAGATCCTGTGGGCGGTGTCCTACAGGTGCTGGCGAGGCTGCCGGGGTCTACTTGCAGGCATCGAACTGCACGAAAGGCGCTCCTCCTCCCACGAACCGAAAGCGCCTTTCGTCTCCCGGTCACCCCGACTCCTCTGAGTCCCCTCCTCCTCCGGGGTGAGCTGGTCCGGCCCTCCGTCCCGCGACTGGCATTGTTACCCCCAGGCCCTGCCTGGGGGTTCTTTTTTTCCCACACCCCCTTCGCTGGCCGCCTACGCCCAAGGTCGGGCAGTGCCGGCATGTAAAGCGTTGCTGCGTCCCTACTCTGTTAACACTCAGAGGAACAATAGCAATGAAGGACGGACGACCCAACAACGAGCGCGAGGTGCCCCGCCGCGCCTCGGACCGCAAGGAAGGCGGCGTGCGCCGCAGGCGCGGGTTCGTGGAGCGGGCCACGGCGCAGGGGCACAGCGGCCAGGGCAGCGACAGCGTGCTGCCCCACCTGCGCGACCAGCTGCGGCTGAAGGCACTGATGCCCGTGCCCTTTCCCATGCCGGAGCCGGCACCCAAGCCCGGCAAGGAAGAGCAAAACAAATAACGCGGGACGGCGCGACCACCCCACCGCCGGCCAAGGGCCCAAAAAGAAGGCCCCGGCCGGTGGGCCGGGGCCAATTCGCTTGGAGATCCTGAGTAGCCGGGAAGTTGCGCTGCGCGTTCCCCACCCTCGTCGCCATTTAACCCGCAGGTGTTGCCTGCTGCCTACGATCAGTCCGTGAATCCCGTTGCAGGATGTGAACAGCGGCTGAGCTCTGCTTGACGCGTTGATGGGACGACAGGACGACCTGTGCCGCACGGGCTGCACGCAGCCAGCGCAGCGGACTTTCGGCACGCGCCCGGGAGGCCATCTCTCCCACATGACAAAATCCGGCCTTATGCCTCCCCCGCCCGTTCCGGATACTCCTTCTCCCAAGCCGAGCAACTTCCTGCGCCAGGTCATCGACCGCGACCTCGAGCAAGGCACCTATGCCGCCCGCCACTGGGGCGGCGGCCCCGGCGATGCCGCCCACCACCAGGCCGGCCCGGTCGATCCGGCGCCCATCCGTACCCGGTTCCCGCCCGAGCCCAACGGCTACCTGCACGTGGGCCATGCCAAGAGCATCTGCCTGAACTTCGGGCTGGCCCGCGACTACGGCGGCGTCTGCCACATGCGCCTGGACGACACCAACCCCGAGAAGGAAGAGCTGGAGTACGTCGACGGCATCAAGGACGCGGTGCGCTGGCTGGGCTTCGACTGGGATGTCCAGGGCACCAGCCACCTGTACCAGGCCAGCGACTACTTCGATTTCATGTACCGCGCCGCCGAGTACCTGGTCGAGGCCGGCCATGCCTACGTCGACGAGCAGACGCCCGAGCAGATGCGCGCCAACCGCGGCGACTTCGGCAAGCCGGGCGTGGACAGCCCGTTCCGCGCGCGCTCCATCGACGAGAACCTGCAGCGCCTGCGCGACATGCGCGACGGCAAGCTGGCCGACGGCCAGGCCGTGCTGCGCGCCAAGATCGACATGGCGAGTCCCAACATCAACATGCGGGACCCGACCATCTACCGCGTGCGCCACGCCACCCACCACAACACCGGCGACAAGTGGTGCATCTACCCGATGTACACCTTCGCGCACCCCATCGAGGACGCGCTGGAGAACATCACCCACAGCCTGTGCACGCTGGAGTTCGAGGACCAGCGGCCCTTCTACGACTGGCTGCTCGACCGGCTGGCCGAAGGCGGGCTGATCAACACGCCGCAGCCGCGCCAGTACGAGTTCGCCCGCCTGAACCTCACCTATGTGCTGACCAGCAAGCGCAAGCTCAAGCAGCTGGTGGACCAGAAGCACGTGGCCGGCTGGGACGATCCCCGCATGCCCACCATCGTCGGCCTGCGCCGGCGCGGCTACACGCCTGAGGCCATCCAGCTGTTCGCCGAGCGCATCGGCGTGAGCAAGGCCGACTCCTGGATCGACTATTCCACGCTGGAAGGCGCGCTGCGCGACGACCTCGACCCCAAGGCGGCGCGCGCGATGGCGGTGCTGGACCCGGTCAAGCTGGTCATCACCAACTGGGACGAACTGATGGGCGCCGGCCACCTGGAGCCCTGCGCCGCCCCGGTGCATCCGCATGCGCCCGAGCGCGGCAAGCGCGCCTTCATGTTCGGGCGCGAGCTGTGGGTGGAGCGCAGCGACTACGAGGACACGCCACCCAAGGGCTTCTTCCGCCTGTTCCCGGGCAACAAGGTGCGCCTGAAGTACGGCTACGTGGTGGAGTGCACCGGCGCCAGCCGCGACGCGCAAGGCCAGCTGGTCGAGATCCAGGCGACGCTGGTGCCCGATACCAAGAGCGGCACGCCGGGCGCGGACGCGGTGAAGGTCAAGGGCAACATCACCTGGGTGGGCGCCGCCGACGGCGTGCAGGCCGAGGTGCGCCTGTACGACCGGCTGTTCTCGGTGCCCCAGCCGGACACCGGCGACAAGGACTTCCTGGAGGAGCTCAACCCCGAGAGCCTGAAGGTGGTGACGGCCTACGTCGAACCCTCGGCGGCGCAGGCGCAAGGGGACACGCGCTTCCAGTTCGAGCGGCACGGCTACTTTGTGGCGGACCGCAAGGACCATGCGAGCGGGCGGCCGGTGTTCAACCGGATCACCGGCCTGAAGGACAGCTGGGCCCGCTGAGGCCCGACTCGCCATGGGCTCCCCGGTCACCCGCGCCAGCCGCCGCAACGCCATGATCGCGCTGCTGGTGCTGGCCGTGGCGGGCGCCATCGTCCGCGCCCTCGCGCCGGATCCGTCCACGCTGCGCGACATCGGCACGCTGCTGCTGGTGCTGTGGCTGCCGGTGGTCGGCAACCTCATCGCCTGGCTGATCGGGAAATTCCCGCGCAAGCCGGCGGCCGTGCCCGGGTTTCCTGCCGGCACGGCCTTCGTGCCGCACCTGGACGCGCAGGCCCAGGCCAACCCCTTGTCGGACCGGGAGCGGGCGGCGCTCGACCTGGACGACGTCCACTGCCTGCTGGTGGTGGGCCGCCAGGGATTCCGCGCGCGGCTGTCCATGCCGATGGCCGCCGTGCTGGCGCAGGAATCGCCCTTCGCCGTCGAACTGCTGCGGCCCGAGGCGGGCCTGCCGGAACTGCCGCAGGGCACCGAGTTCCACATGCTGTCCGGCGACGTGGCCGTGGCGCGTGGCCGCGTGCTGGGACACCGGCGCTCGGGTACAGTGGCCAACTGAACAGGAGCACACCATGCCCAAGGGCGAACAGCGCAGCAACAAGATGGCGAAGAAGCCGAAGAAGGACAGCGCGCCGCCGCGCGACACCGGCTCCGACCGCCCCATGCCGCCGGTCACGACCGTGATGCCCAAGGGCAAGATGAAGAAGCTCGGCTAGACGCCTGCGGGCGCGGTCCGACGCCCGGCGGCGGACCCGCTCCTACGGTCGCGGCGGCCGGACCTGTCTAGATTGGGGACCACCACGACAGGACGTCCCCATGCCGCCTCACCGCAAGCCCATGAAGTCCACCGGCGACACCCACCCGCCGGAGCTGGACGCCGCTGCCGCGCCGCCCTACGAACGCTACGCGCCGCACCTGCCCGAGCACCGCTACGCGCCCGTGCTGGAGGGCATCGACTTCACGCTGCTGCAGGGCAGCCCGGCCAACCTGGTGCGGGCCTGGCCGCTGCCATCAATGCTGGTGGCGGCCGCGGTGGGCTACATGGTGGCCAGGGCGGCGCGGCGCTAGGCTCAGGCCGCCTTCTTCGCCGCCGTCACGCCGATGCGGTCCAGCGCATCGGCCAGCTGGCGCACCGTCCGGTCGACGTTGTGCCACTTGTCCAGGCCGAACAGGCCGACGCGGAAGGTCTTGAAGTCGGGCCCCTCGTCGCACTGCAGCGGCACGCCGGCCGCGGTCTGCAGGCCTTGGCCGAGGAATTTCTTGCCGGACTGGATGTCGGGGTCGCTGGTGTAGCTCACCACCACGCCGGGCGCCTTGAAGCCCTCGGCGGCCACGCTGGCCAGTCCGCGGCCTTCGAACAGCGCACGCACCTTGCGGCCCAGGTCCTCCTGCTGCGCCTTCACGCGCGCGAAGCCCCCGGCCTGCGTTTCCTTCATGGTGTCGCGCAGGCGCGTGAGCGCGTCGGTGGGCATGGTGGCGTGGTACATGTGGGCGCCGCCCTCGTAGGTCTCCATGACCTGCAGCCACTTCTTCAGGTCCATGGCGAAGCTGGTGCTGGTGGTGCCCTCGATCGCCTGGCGGGCGCGCTCGCTCATCATCACCATGGCGCAGCAGGGCGAACTGCTCCAGCCCTTCTGGGGCGCCGAGATCAGGACGTCGACGCCGCAGGCCTGCATGTCGACCCACATCGCGCCGGAGGCGATGCAGTCGAGCACGAACAGGCCGCCGGCCTCGTGCACGGCGTCGGCCACCTGGTGCATGTAGTCGTCGGGCAGGATCATGCCGCTGGCCGTCTCGACGTGCGGCGCGAACACGACGGCCGGCTTCTTCTCGCGGATGGCCGCCACCACCTCGGCGACGGGCGCCGGCGTCCAGGGCGCGGTCGCACCGGCGCCCTGCTTGCGGGCCTTGAGCACGGTGGCCGCGGCGGGGATGCCGCCCATCTCGAAGATCTGCGTCCAGCGGTAGCTGAACCAGCCGTTGCGCAGCACCAGCACGTCCTTGCCGGTGGCGAACTGGCGCGCCACCGACTCCATGCCGAAGGTGCCGCTGCCGGGCACCAGCGCCACCGACTTCGCGCGGTACACCTCCTTCAGCATGGACGAGATGTCGCGCATGACGCCTCCGAACGCGCCGGACATGTGGTTCAGGGCGCGGTCCGTGTAGACCACGGAGAATTCGAGAAGGCCGTCGGGATCGACGTTGGGCAGCAGTCCGGGCATGGTGTTCTCGTTGGAGGCAATGGGAAGGCGGGCAGCTTAGCACCCGCTGTGCGGCCGCGCTTCCCGCAGGGTCAGTCGCGGTAGATGCCGCAGGCGACCAGCACGTCGCCAGCGCGCACGACGTAGGAGCTCTTGGTACGGATCTCGTTGGTGACCGGGTGCGCCCACTTGTAGTCGACCCAGCCCTCGCCCTTGTCGCGCGCGGTCCGCACCATCTCCTGCACGAAGGCCTTGCCGTCGACATCGCGGCTCTGCGGGCCCAGGCCCAGCGTGCGCGGATTGTTGCCGTGGGCCTGGAAGACGCTGTCCTCGAGGCCGACCACCATCAGGTAGAGGTCGCGGTCGATGAAACGGCCCTGGTCCAGGCGGTTGACTTCGGCCACCAGCGCGGCGCGGCCGTGGGCGCGCGCGTAGGCGCTGCCGCGCCGGGCCATGTCCATCGCCTCCTGCGCATTGCCGTATTCGCGCGCGCCCAGGCTGAAGCCGGCCACGGACTTCATCAGCGCCACCGCGCGCTCCTGCAGCATGCCGGCGGTGCGCGCGGCGTCCTTCACCAGGTGGGCGTTGTCCTGCGTGGTGGCGTCGATGCGCGCCACCGCGGTGTTGATGGTCTCGATGCCGGTGCTCTGCTCCTGGCTCGCCAGGTCGATGTGGCCGATCAGCTCGGCCACCTGCCGCACGGCGGCGACGATCTCGCCCATGGCGCGCCCGGCCTCGTCGACGCGGGCGCCGCCCGTGACCACCTGGTCCACCGAGGTGCCGATCAGCGCCTTGATCTCCTTGGCCGCCGCGGCGCTGCGCTGCGCCAGCGTGCGCACTTCCGCGGCCACCACCGCGAAGCCGCGGCCCTGGTCGCCCGCGCGCGCGGCCTCCACCGCGGCGTTCAACGCGAGGATGTTGGTCTGGAAGGCGATGCCGTCGATCACGGCAATGATGTCGCGGATGCTGTGCGAACTGGCGCGGATGGAGCCCATGGTCTGGACCACCTCGCGCATCACGGCGCCGCCGTGCTCGGCGCGCTCGGCCGCCTCGCGCACCAGGGCATGCGCCTGCTGCGCGGTGCCGGCGTTCTGGCGCACCGCGGCCGTCAGCTGCTCCATCGAGGCCGCCGTCTCCTGCAGCGAGTCGGCCTGCGTGCCGGTGCGCTGCGCCAGGGCGTCGTTGTCGCGCGTGATCTGCGACGCGTTCATCGCCACGTTGGTGGTGCCCGTGCGCACCTCCGAGACGACGTGGAACAGGCGTTCGCGCACCTGCTGCAGTCCGAGCAGCAGCGGACGCAGTTCGCCCGCGCCTTCCGCCTCGACCGGCTCGGCCAGCCCGCCCGCGCCGATGCGCGCCACGGCCTGCGTGGCGGCGGCCAGCGGCCGCACCAGGCTGCGCCGCAGCCACTCGGCCAGCAGCAGGGTCAGCACGATCGATGCGCCGCCGAGGACCGCCGCCCAGGCCGCGGCCTGGCCCTGCAACTGCGTGGCGGCCAGCGCGGTGAGCGCCGCCGACAGGGCGACCAGCACCACGCAGGCGGCCAGAAGGCGCGGTCCGAGGCGGCCCGCCGCAGGCCCCGCCTGCATGGCGGGCGCATCGATGCGCAGCGGAACCTGCAGGCTTTCTGCTGTCATGTTTCCCCCCCAACTCCGTGCGTCCGGGTCTGGGCCGGCCCGGTGCAGGAAATTCTGACAGCGGCGGCCAGGCGCGACAGCTAGGGGAACAGCCTAGTGCGCCTGCTTGCGGGCAAGCATCACGCGGGCTGTTGCTTCTTCGCGCCACCGCCCACCATCCAGTGGGTGCCGAAGCGGTCGGTGAACATGCCAAAGGCCTCGGACCAGAAGGTCTCGCCCATGGGCATCATGACCGCGCCGCCCGCGGCCAGGGCGTCGAAGATGCGGCGCGCCTCGGCTGGCGCCTCGTAGGTAAGCGACAGGGCGAAGCGCTGCGCGGCCTGGCCGTCCTGCGCCGCCGGCAGGTCCGACGCCATGATCATGCGGTCGCCCAGGTGCAGCGCCGTGTGCATGACCCGGTTGACGTCACCGGGCGGGCAGGTCTGCGGCCCGCCGGGCTGGGGCGGGGCGTCGCCGTACTTCATCATGGGCTCCAGCGTGCCGCCGAGGATGCGGTGGTAGAAGGCCATCGCTTCGGCGCAATCGCCGTTGAAGAAGATGTAGCTGTCCAGTTGAGGCATGGGTTCTCCGTTGGCAGGGCGAGACTGCCCTGCGATGACGACGAACGAGGCAGTGCGCAATCGACATCGCCAGGCTCCGATCGCGCTGGCCACGGCAGGAAGTGGCGCAAGGCATTGCCGTTTCCATGGAGGCCCTTGCCGCAAACGACTCAGCAACGCAGCTGGCGGTAGCGCAGCCGCCCTTGCACCAGCGGCCGTTCCTCGTCGGGCGTGACCGCATCGCCGCGCGCGCGCACCAGGATCTCCAGCGCGCGCAGGTCCTCGTCCAGCGCCTCGCACTGCTTGCGCACCTCGGGCGCCAATCCGGCGCGGCGGACCAGCTTGGCGCGGTCCTGGGAGGGGGTGGCGTAACGGTCGCTCTGGCGCGCCTGCCGCCCCAGCGCACGGCCGCCATTGCAAGGCACGTGCGTGTAGGTCGGCGCATGGCGGCTGCCGCACTTGTAGACCGGCGGCTGTCCGTCGGATGGCGCACTGCCCTGCGCCAGCGCCATCGCACACAGGCCGGCCGCGACGGCTGCCCATTTGCGGATCGATTGCATCCCTGCTCCCACGGTTCGTTCTGCGTCGATGCTAGGACGCCGGCCGCACACTGGCCAGTGCGGCGTTCACGGCAGATGCGTGCGCCCAACGCTTCGTTGCAGCACGTTAGAAATGCAACCGGGCGCGTGCCGTGGCACCATGCGCCATGGCCGCCGCCGCCCCCGTCCACCAATGCCGCCTGATCGCCTCTCCG
The DNA here is from genome assembly GCA_023436025.1 of Pseudomonadota bacterium. Taxonomy (GTDB): domain Bacteria; phylum Pseudomonadota; class Gammaproteobacteria; order Burkholderiales; family Burkholderiaceae_C; genus Ramlibacter. The sequence goes on from JAEZKX010000454.1 coordinate 13,614, forward strand.
GTGGCCGGCGTGTACGCGACCGGCATCCGCAGCGGCCGGCATTTGGCGCGGCATGCGCATGCGAGCTTCGTGCTGGGCGTGGTCGATGCCGGGGCGCAGCGCTCGACCAGTGGCCGCGGCACGGTCGACGCGTTCGCGGGGGACCTGCTGGCGGCGAACCCCGGCGAGGTGCACGACGGCCGGCCGCTCGGTGGCGCCTCACGCCGCTGGCGCACGGTGTACATCGAGCCCGCCGTCCTGGCGTCGCTGGCGGATCTGCCGCAAGACGTCGCGATCACCGGCGCGGCCTTGGCGGCCGGCCCGCTGCAGCGCGCCGTGCGGCGCCTGCTCGCGGCCATGGAAGGCGGCGAAGCGCTCGCCTTCGAGGAAGCCCTGGCCGGCGCATGCGGCCACCTGCTGGCGCGGCATGCCACGCATGCGC
>JAEZKX010000048.1 GCA_023436025.1 Pseudomonadota bacterium
GCTGCTGGGCGTGCCGCTGCTGCTGCCAGTGCTGCTGTGGCAGGCGCCGCGGCCGGCCGAAGGCACGTTCGAACTGCTGGCTGCCGACGTGGGGCAGGGCAATGCCGTGCTGGTGCGCACCGCCCGCCACACGCTGGTCTACGACGCCGGCCCCGGCTACAGCCCCGAGACCGACGCCGGCCAGCGGGTGCTGGTGCCGCTGCTGCGCGCCTGGGGCGAGCGGGTGGACACGCTGGTGCTCAGCCACCGCGACCAAGACCACACCGGCGGCGCGGCGGCCGTCCTGCGCATGCAGCCGGATGCGGCCCTGCTGGGCTCGCTGGAAGCCGCCCACCCACTGCACGCCTTGCGCCCGGCCACCCGCTGCGTGGCCGGCCAGCGCTGGACCTGGGACGGCGTCGACTTCGAGATGCTGCATCCGGCGGGCGCCGGCTACGCCGTGGCGCAGCGCCCCAACGCCATCAGCTGCGTGCTGCGCGTCGCCGACGCCCATGGCGCCGCGCTGCTGGCCGGCGACATCGAGCGGGCGCAGGAGGCCGCCCTGGTGGCGGCCTCGGCGCCCTTGCGCGCCGACGTCCTGCTGGTGGCCCACCACGGCAGCAAGACCTCGTCGAGCGAAGCCTTCCTGGACGCCGTGGGCCCGCGCGTGGCGCTGGTGCAGGCCGGTTACCGCAACCGCTTCGGCCATCCGGCCGCCGAGGTGGTGCAGCGCCTGCAGGCCCGCGGCGCCGTGGTGCTGGTGTCGGCGCGTTGTGGCGCGGCGCACTGGCGCTCGCCGGCGCCGCACGCATGGCGCTGCGAACGTGCGTCGGCCCCGCGCTACTGGCGCTCGAATCCCCCCTAAAACCGGTGTGGAACTTGCTATCCTGTGTGCCGGAGAGACGCGCAGATGCAGAAATTCGACGAGATGTTCGCCCAGCTGGCCGGAACCGGTCCGTTCCAGTTCCAGGCGCAGTCCATGGGGAACATGAGCCAGTCGCAGCTGCAGGGGGTGCGCGACCACTACCGGACCTATGCCCAGTGGCTGGAACGCCAGCCGCCCGAGATCATGCGCTCGCGCCGGGACGAGGCCGAGATGATCTTCCGCCGGGTGGGCATCACCTTCGCTGTCTACGGCGCCAAGGATGAGGACGGCTCCGGCACCGAACGGCTGATCCCCTTCGACCTGATCCCGCGCATCATTCCGGCGGCGGAATGGCGCCGGATGGAAAAAGGCCTGGTGCAGCGCGTCACCGCGCTGAACCGCTTCATCCACGACATCTACCACGAGCAGGAGATCCTGCAGGCCGGCGTGGTGCCGCGCGAGCAGATCCAGGGCAACGCCCAGTTCCGCCCCGAGATGGTGGGCGTGAACGTGCCCAACAACATCTACAGCAACATCGCCGGCATCGACATCGTGCGCGCGGCCAATGCCGGCGGCGAGGCCGAGTACTACGTGCTGGAGGACAACCTGCGCGTGCCCAGCGGCGTGAGCTACATGCTGGAAGACCGCAAGATGATGATGCGGCTGTTCCCGGAGCTGTTCAGCAGCTACCAGGTGGCGCCGGTCATGCACTATCCCGACCTGCTGCTGGAGACGCTGCGCGCCTCGGCGCCGTCGACCACCGACGACCCCACCGTGGTGGTGCTGACCCCTGGCATGTACAACAGCGCCTACTTCGAGCACGCCTTCCTGGCGCAGCAGATGGGCGTGGAGCTGGTGGAGGGCCAGGACCTCTTCGTGCGCGACGGCTTCGTCTACATGCGCACCACGCGCGGCCCGCGCCGCGTCGACGTCATCTACCGCCGGGTCGACGACGACTTCCTCGACCCCCTGGTGTTCCGCCCCAACTCCACCCTGGGATGCGCCGGCCTGCTCAACGCCTACCGCGCCGGCAACGTGACCGTGTGCAATGCCGTGGGCACCGGCGTGGCCGACGACAAGTCGATCTATCCCTACGTGCCCAAGATGATCGAGTTCTACCTGGGCGAGAAGCCGATCCTGTCGAACGTGCCCACCTACATGTGCCGCGACCCGGAGGACCTGAAGTACGTCCTGGCCAACCTGAAGGAGCTGGTGGTGAAGGAGGTGCACGGCGCCGGCGGCTACGGCATGCTGGTCGGCCCGGCCGCCACCCAGGACGAGATCGCGGAGTTCCGTGCCGCGGTGCAGGCCCGGCCCGAGGGCTACATCGCCCAGCCCACGCTGTCGTTGTCCAGCTGCCCCACCTTCGTCGACAAGGGCATCGCGCCGCGCCACATCGACCTGCGGCCTTTCGTGCTTTCGGGCAAGGAGGTGCAGATGGTGCCGGGCGGGCTGACCCGGGTGGCGCTGAAGGAGGGCTCGCTGGTGGTCAATTCGTCGCAGGGCGGCGGCACCAAGGACACCTGGGTCCTCGAAATCTGAGGGAGAACAAGAAGATGCTGTCGCGCACCGCCGACCACCTGTACTGGATGGCGCGCTATACCGAGCGCGCCGAGAACACGGCGCGCATGCTGGACGTGAACTACCAGACCTCGCTGCTGCCGCAATCGGCGGCGGTGTCCAAGGTGGGTTGGCAGGGCATGCTGTCGATCAGCGAGCTGATGCCGGCCTACACCCAGCAGCACGGCGAGATCGATCCCCAGAGCGTCATGCAGTTCATGGTGCGCGACGAGAGCAATCCCTCGTCCATCGTGTCGTGCCTGAAGGCGGCGCGCGAGAACGCCCGCGCCGTGCGCGGCTCGCTCACCACCGAGGCCTGGGAGACGCAGAACCAGACCTGGCTGGAGATCAACCGCATGCTGCGCGGCGGCGAGTTCGACCGCGACCCGGGCCAGTTCTTCGAATGGGTCAAGTTCCGCTCGCACCTGTCGCGCGGCGTGACGGTGGGCACCATGCTGATGGACGAGGCCCTGCATTTCATGCGGCTGGGCACCTTCCTCGAACGCGCCGACAACACGGCGCGGCTGGTGGACGTGAAGTTCCACGCGGTGCAGAGCGACTTCTTCGGCAACGCCAGCGAGAAGGACCAGGAGTACGACTTCTACCACTGGAGCGCCATCCTGCGCAGCGTCTCGGGCTTCGAGATCTACCGCAAGGTGTACCGCGACGTCATCAAGCCCGAACGCGTGGCCGACCTGCTGATCCTGCGCCAGGACATGCCGCGGTCGCTGCACGCCAGCATGAACGAGGTGCTGGCCAACCTGCAGATGGTGGCCAACGACCAGTCGGCCGAGACCCTGCGCCGCGCCGGCAAGCTGCGCGCCGAGCTGCAGTACGGCCACATCGAGGAGATCCTGGCGACCGGGCTGCACGCCTTCCTCACCCAGTTCCTCGACCGCGTCAACGAGCTGGGGGCGCGCATCAGCCGCGACTTCCTGATTCCGGCCTGATGCAAGGGCAGGGTGCGGCGCTGCTGGCGGCGGGCCGCTTCCAGGAGGCGATGGACGCCTTCCGCGGGCAGCTGCGGCAGCAGCCCGACTCCGTTCCTGCCCGGGTGGGCCTGGCGCGTGCCTGCATCGGCACGCGCGACCTGCCGGCCTGCACGGCCTGGCTGAGCGACGCGCTGCGGGTGGCGCCCGACGCGCTGGAGCCGGCGCAACTGCTGGCCGACGTGCTGCTGGCGCAGGCCCTGTACGCGCAGGCGCTGCCCGCCTACCTGCGGTTGCTGGAACGCTTCCAGGCCCGCAGCGCCGCCAACCTGCTGCATGCCGCCTACTGCCACGAGCAGTGCGGCGACATCGATGCCGCGGCGGCGCTGTACACCCAATCGGTGGCGGCCGACCCGCAGCTGCTGGAGGCGCGCGTCGACCTGGCGGGCGTGCTGTGGCGCCTGCAGGATTTCGAGGGCACGCTGCTGCATGCGCGCAAGGCCGTGGAGCTGGCGCCGGAGCATGCCTATGCGCAGCGCATCCTGGGCATGGCGCTGCTGAACCTGAACCGGCTGGACGAAGCCGAGCGCCACCTGCGGCGCGCATTGGCGCTGCAGCCCGGCCTAAACCTCGCCGAACTGGACCTGGCCTTCACCCTGCTGCTGGCGGGCCGCCTGGAGGAGGGCTGGCCCTTGTACGAAAAGCGCTGGGTCGATGCGCAGCGCATGCCGCGGCCACCGTTCTTCCAGCCTTCGGCCGAATGGCCGGGCCCGCACGCGCCGCTGGCCGGCAAGGCCATCGCGGTCTATTCGGAACAGGGCCTGGGCGACGTCATCCAGTTCCTGCGCTACCTGCCGCGCCTGCAGGCGTTGGGCGCGCAGGTGTGCTGCGCGGTGCAACCGGAACTGGTGCCGCTGGTGGAGGCCAGCTTCCCCGGTGTGCAGTGCGTCGGGCCGGGACGGGAAATGAGGGTGCAGGCGCACGTCGCCGTGGTGGAACTGGCCGGGCGCTTCGGAACCACGCTGGAGACCATCCCGGCGCCGGCCTGCTACCTGCAGCCGCCGGCGGCTGCGCGCGCCAAGTGGCGGGCGCGCCTCGCGCCCTGGGCCGGGCAGGTGAAGGTGGGCCTGGCCTGGTCGGGCTCGCAGCGACAGGTGAACAACCGCAACCGCGCCGTGCCCCTGAGCCTGCTGCTGCCCTTCACGCACATGGACGGCGTGCAGTGCTTCAGCCTGCAAAAAGGCGATGCCGGCCCCTGGACCGACCAGCCTTTGCCGGCGCAACTGGTGGACCTGACCGCGGAGTGGGACGACTTCGCCGACAGCGCCGCCATGTTCGAGGAACTGGACCTGGTGATCACCGTCGACACCGCCATCGCCCACCTGGCCGGCGCGCTGGGCAAGCCGGTGTGGATCCTGCTGCCGCCCAATGCGGACTGGCGCTGGTTGCTGGAACGCGAGGATTCGCCCTGGTACCCCAGCGCGCGCCTGTTCCGCCGCGGCTTCGGCGAAGCGCGCGAGGCGCAGGTGCAGCGCGTGCGTGCGGCCTTTGCGGCATGGCTGGCGGCGCGCACCCTGTCGCCATCCCGAGACACCGCAGCGGGTTGAGGGGCGGCACGCGCCGCGGGGTGGTGGCGGCGAGCCGTCAACCCAGCGCGTCGAGCGGACTGTGGACGCCACCCGCGGCGGCCTTGAGCACGTGGGTGTAGATCATGGTGGTGCTGACGTCGCTGTGGCCCAGCAGCTCCTGCACGGTGCGGATGTCGGTGCCGGCCTGCAGCAGGTGGGTGGCGAAGGAATGGCGCAGCGTATGGGCCGAAACGGTCTTGTCGATGCCCGCCTGCACGGCGGCCTGCTTGAGGGCCCGTGACAGCCGCTCCTCGAAGAGGTGATGGCGCCGCTCGACACCGGTGTGCGGATCGACCGCCAGGCGCGGCGAAGGAAACACCCAGAACCAGGCCCAGGTGCGGCCCAGGTTGGGGTACTTTGCCTCGAGCGCGAGCGGAACCTGGACGCCGCCCCAGCCGGTGCGCGCATCCGCCTGCCACTGCAGGCGTGCTTCGCGTAGCTGCTGGCGCAAAGCGGGTTCCAGCGTCCGCGGCAGCATCACGACGCGGTCCTTGCTGCCCTTGCCCTCGCGCACGACGATGGCGTGCCGGTCGAAATCCACGTCCTTGGCGCGCAGCCGCAGACCTTCCATCAGCCGCATGCCGGTTCCATAGAGGAGGCGGGCCAGGAGCCCGGTGGCGCCTTCCATCCCCGCCAACAGGGCGCGCACCTCCGCCGTGGTCAGCACCGTGGGGATCCGGCGCCGGTAGGCGGGACGCCGCAGGTCCTGCAGCCAGGGCAGGTCGAGCCCCAGCACCTCGCGGTAGAGGAACACCAGCGCACTGAGCGCCTGGCTGTGCGTGGAAGCCGACACGCGCCGTTCGCTGGCCAGCATGGCCAGGAAGGCCTCGACCTCCGCGGCCCCCATGTCGCGCGGATGCCGCAGCTGGTGCCACCGGATGAAGAACCGTACCCAATACAGGTAAGCCTGCTCCGTGCGCAGACTGTAGTGCATGTACCGCGCGCGCTCCCGAACCTGGTCGAGCAGGCGGGCAGCGGGTGGGGCCGGGCCGGGCGGGGAGGCTGTCATGGTGACAAGACGGGTGTCACCAGGAAACGCACAAGCAGGCGGCCCGGCGGACAGCGGTTCTTGTGAGAAATGGGCAGGTTCGGAGACGACGCGGACGTGGTTCCGCTTTTGCGGGGTTTGACGTTGCCGGTTGATGGACCCGAATAACAGCTCGGCCTTGGGAAAGCGGGTCTGGATGGGGCTTTCAGCAACACCGCCACTCGCTCTTATTCGGCAGCTGCGGAATAATCTGGCGATGAATGCGGGAAACGCGCGAGATTGTCGCGGGTCGATATTACGTTATACGTCATAGGGAGCGACAGCGCAGGTTCGAATGCTGAGCGAGCACAAGTCCCTTCTCCGCGCCGCTGAATGCCTTGCAATCTTCGGCGCGCTGGCGAGTCTCACGTCTTCCGTCCGTTGCTATCTTGGCGCGGCATCAGACGCCATTGAACTTGCGCATCTGGCGGGATTTGGTCTGCTCATGGTCACCTTCGGCCCAGCCTGCGCCTTGAGTGGTGAATACGTGCGTACGGTGCGGCGTCCGGAGTCCTATTGGCAGAAAGTCGCTGGCCTCAGTAGGCGCGAGGTTTCGGCGCTCATTCGGTGGGCACCTGCTGCTCACAAGATGAGTGCAGTCTTTGGCGTCCTGGTCGCCGTGATTGCGGGCGTCATTTTCGGTTCGGTCTCATGGTCATCTGCGCGCCCTCCCTCGCTTCGAGATGGCATCGCTGGTGGCATGTACCTCTCCTTCTTCTTCCTTCTGGCGCTGCCGGTACTCGCGTCAGCCGCCCGGATGCCTGGAAGCTATGCTGAGAGCTGTGGCCATGACGCATAACAGGTCGGTCGACACGGACACGTTGCGGCAAGGGGCCGCACAGTGCCGTTGGAAATCCTGCACCGTGCGGCCCCTTGCCGCAACGTGCCGGTCACCTTCACGTTAGACGTCATGAATACCGCCCACTGCTGCGAAGCAATGAAGACGCACCTGGATTTCTCGTGCGCGCAGCACTCTTCGCCGTTCGAGTGTCCTGACGCGCTCGTCTTCTATTCCGACCAGTTCGCCGAGTACGGCCTCATCGTGCACAACGGAGGTGGCGGAAGCTACGTTCTCATTCAGTTCTGCCCCTGGTGTGGGACAGCGTTGCCGGAGTCTCTGCGCGATCGGTGGTTTGAGGAGCTGGAGGAGCTTGGGTATGGCGAGCCGCTGGATCAAGAGATTCCAGCCCAGTACAAGACGGGAGCCTGGCACCGTGAGAGGCGGTCCGCATGACGTCTAACAG
>JAEZKX010000325.1 GCA_023436025.1 Pseudomonadota bacterium
AGCTTCTGCGGCACCTGTGGCAGCCAGCTGATCTTTGCCGCCGACGCGGCGCCGGACGAGCTCGATGTCGCGCTGTGCACGCTCGACGATCCGGATGCGCTGCCCCCGGAGGACCACACCTTCCACGCCGACCGCATGCGCTGGCTGCACGTGAACGATGCGCTACCCAGGCACGCGGGTGCGCGACCGAAATGAGAGGCGGGGAGAACGCGTCCGCCTAGAGGGCGGCCAGCGCATGCTGCAGGTTGGCGCGGGCCCGCGCTTCCAGCGCGTCGTGGAACGGCCCGGTGCGGTAGATGCGCGGACGCGCCAGGAAGCCCTCGAGCACGCGGCGGCGGCCGGCGCGGAAGTCGGCCTCGGCCAGGTGCGCGTACTCGGCGCGGATCTGGCGCTCGTACTCGGCGAAGCGCGCGGGCGTGGCGCCCAGGACGGCCAGGTCGACGTCCAGCATCAGGTCGGCGTCGGGGTCGCCGTCGGGCGCCGCGTGGCCTTGCGTGAGCCGCACCAGTGCCGCCACGCGGTCGGCGACCTCGGCCGGGCAACCCGCGGCCAGCACGCTGTCGTGGGCCCACGCGGCGCTGCGCTCCTCGTTGTCGCTGCGCTGCGGGTCGTAGACGGCGTCGTGGAACCACAGGGCCAGTTCCACCTCCGCCGGGTGGCGCGCCAGCGCCGCGGCCGCATCGAAGTGGGCTAGGCATTCGCGCAGGTGCTGCAGCGTGTGGTAGCGGCGGTGCCGCTCGCTGTGGGCGGCCACCAGCTGGTTCATCAGCCCACCGTTCACTTCGCGGGCGCCGAGTTCGCCCCACAGGCGCCGCCAGGATTCGAGGGTGATGCTCATGGCGCCGGGTGCGCAGCGCGCGCCATCGCTTCCTTGACTTCGCGGCCCAGTTCGATCACGGCCATGGCGTAGTAGCTGCTCCAGTTGTAGCGGGTGATGACGTAGAAGTTCTCGGTGCCGGCGACGAAGGTGGGCGGGTCGTCCCCGTTCTGCAGTTCCACCAGGGCCAGCGGGCCGCGGTGTTCCAGCGCCGGACCTTCGAGCATGGCGCCCTTGGCCTGGAAGCTGGCCACGCTGAAGGTGGGCAGGATGTCGGGGGCGAGCAGGGCGTCGAGGTCGAGCTTCTGCTGGTCGAACGTTACCGGAAAGTGCGTCGGCATGCCGGGGCTCCAGCCGTGCCCCTTGAAGTAGTTGGCCACCGAGCCGATCACGTCGGCGGTGCTGCCGGTGAGGTCGACCCGCTTGTCGCCGTCGTAGTCGACGCCCCAGCGCACCAGGCTGCTGGGCATGAACTGCGGCAAGCCCATGGCGCCGGCATAGCTGCCGCGCGGGGCCAGCGGGTCGGTGCCGGCGGCGGCATGGTAGGCCAGGAACTGCTCCAGCTCGCCGCGGAAGTACTGCACCCGCTCGGCCTTGCGCGGATGGCTGTCGGGAAAATCGAAGGACAGCGTGGCCAGCGCGTCCAGCACGCGGAAGTCGCCCAGTTGCTGGCCGTAGATGGTCTCCACGCCGATGATGCCCACGATGATTTCGGCTGGCACCCCGAATTCCTTTTCGGCGCGTTCCAGCGCGGCGCGGTTCTCCTGCCAGAAGCGCACGCCGGCGCGGATGCGGTGGGCATCGATGAAGCGGCCGCGGTAGACGCGCCAGTTCTTGGGCGTGCCGCTGGGCGCGGGCTGCATCAGGCGCGTGACGACCGCCAGGTTCTGCGCCTGGCCCAGCTGCTCGCGCACCCAGGCGCGGTCGAGGCCGCGCCGCCCGGCGATCTCGTCGGCCAGTTGCATGGCTTCTTCGCGTTCGGCGTAGGCCGGACCGCGCCGCTCGGGGGCGGCGCGCTGGGTGCGCCGCGCCGGGGCGGCGGTGGCCTTGGGCGCGCTGGCGGCGGGGGCGTTGCCGGTCTGGGCCACCGCGACGGGCGGCATCCAGAAGAACAGGGCGGCGGCGGTCAACAGGAAGGGGCGGAACATCAGAACGGGTGGGGCCAGGGGAGCTGTTGGAACTCGCGCCGCAGCGCGACCAGGCTGGCTTGCGGAGAGCGCGCGTACCGCTGCGCTTCCAGTTTCAGGAGCCAGTCCGCCAATGCTCGCGCATCTTCGCCGAAACGTGTGGTCACAAGCTGCGCGAGGCGCCGCGGCGGCGTGGCCGCGTCGACCTCGAGGCCGGCCGCGCGCAGCCGCTTGCGCGCGTGGCCCAGCAGGCGCAGCCACGGATCGTGCTGCTGGCGGTCCCACCAGCTCCAGGCCGCGCCTGCCAGGGCCAGCGCGACCACGATGCCCAGCAGCACGTAACTCAGGTCGCGCCAGGTGGGCGCCTGGAATCCCAGGTCCTTCAGCAAGTTCAGCTGGCGGCTCTGCGTGTAGTTGAGGATCCACTGGTTCCAGCGGTTGTTCATCGCTTCCCAGGCCGCGCGCAGGGACGCGGCCAGGTTGGGGCTGACCGTGTCGATGGCGCTGACGAACACGCCGCGCGGCGTGGCCAGGCGCTGGAACGAGCCGGTGCGTCCGGGCGACACGGAGGAGGTCGGGTCGACACGCACCCAGCCGCGGCCGTCGACGAAGACCTCGGTCCAGGCGTGGGCGTCGCTCTGGCGCACCGTCCAGAAGTCGTCCAGGGCATTCATCTGCCCGCCCTGGTAGCCGGTGACGATGCGTGCCGGAATGCCCATGCCGCGCATCAGCACGGCGAAGGCCGAGGCGATGTGTTCGCAGAAGCCCTGCTTGCGGTCGAACCAGAACTCGTCGGCGGTGTGCTCGCCGTAGACGCCCGGCTCCAGGGTGTAGCTGTAGCCGCCGGTGCGCAGCCGCTCGAGCGCCACGCGCACCAGGGCGGTGGTGTCGGCCTCGGGGTTCTCGCGCACGATGGTGGCGGCCAGCTCCAGCGTGCGTGGGTTGAAGCCGGGCGGCAGCTGGGTGTACTCGGGCAGCACCTGCACGCGCCGCTGCGGACCGTGGCGGAAGTCCACGTAGCTCTCGGCCCGGTAGCGCAGCAGGTCGACCACCGGGCGCGAGGCCAGCCACTGCAGGTCGCTGGTCATCGCGGTCTCGTAGCCGGGGGCCACCGGGGCGTCGACGGCGGCATCGAGCGTGAGCAGCCAGGGACGGTGGTGCGGCTCCAGCGTCACCTCGTAGCGCACCGGCGTGCCGAAGCCGCGCAGCTGCGGATCGCCCAGGCGCATGGGCGGGAAGCGCGACACCAGCCGCGCGGCCAGGGGCCGCCATTCCCGGCCGTCGAAGAGGGACAGCACCGGCCCGCGGAAGTACAGGTCGCTCTGCAGCGGCGGCGGGCCATCCCACTTGACGCGGAAGGCCACGCTGTCGTCCAGCGCCAGCGAGGCGATGGTGCCCACCTGCATCTGCGTCGACAGGCCGCTGCGTCCGGCCATCGCGTCGCCGGGAATGCCCCACAGCGGCGCGAAGCGCGGGAACAGCGCGAACAGCACCACCATGACCGGCGCGCCGAGCAGGGCCATGCGCCCGGCCGTGCGCGCCGCCTCCGCCAAGGGGGGGCGGCCCACCGGCATGTGGGCGTTGACCAGCGCCGTCAGCAGTCCCAGCAGCCCGACCAGCATGGCAGCGGCGACGGCCAGCGACTGCGAGAAGAAGAAGTGGGTGAGCATCGTGAAGAAGCCCAGGAAGAACACCACGAAGGCGTCGCGCCGCGCCCTCAGTTCCAGCGTCTTCAAGGCCAGCAGGACGACGATCAGCGTCACGCCGGCGTCGCGCCCCAGCAGGGTCTTGTGGCTGGTCCAGGTGGCCACCAGGGTCAGGGCCAGCAGCAGGAGCAGCCACCACTTTCCGGGCAGCGGCCGGGCCTTCCAGGCCAGCATGCCGCGCCACGCCAGAACGCAGGCGGCGAGCAGCGTGCACCACCAGGGCAGGTGGGCCACGTGCGGCAGCAGCACCCAGCCGATGACGACGAGCAGGAACAGCGTGTCGCGCGCATCGCGCGGCAGGGTCTGGAGTCGGGCGAGCGTCAGCACAGGGCCAGGGCCTCCAGGCAACGGCGCTTGTGCGCCTCGCCGCTGCCAGGGCGGATCTCCACACCCGGCAGGCGCAGGCCGTAGTCCTGTCCCAGCTTGTCGGCCATCAGCACCCAGGCCGCCAGGCGCGACAGGCGCGCTTCGCGGTCGGCATGGCCGGCCTGGGCGAGATCCAGCCACAGTTCGTAGCGCTGCGCCGCCATCATGTCGCGGCTGACCAGTTCATCGGACTTGGCGGCCTTCTTCCACACCACGAGTTTCAGCGGGTCGCCACGGCGGTAGGCGCGCACGCCTTCGAACTCGCCGGTGGCGGCGGAACGCGCGGTGGCGCCGCCGGCGCGCGGCTCGCCCGCGGGCAGCGGTGGCGGATGCTGCTCCGGTGCCGGGTACACCAGCACCTGCGCGGCGGGCCGCCATACCGTCCAGACGCGAAAGGTGCCCAGGGGGAAACGTGTTTCGGCCGTCAGCGGCGGGATGCGGTGCAGCCCGCGCCGGTCGGGGCGGAAGGCCACCTGCACGGTGCAACTGCTTTGGCCGGGCACGTCGGTCCAGGTCCACTGGTCTTCGCGGGTGGTGTCCAGCACCGCCAGGCCGATGCCGTGGCGCGGCGCCTTGCGCGCGTTGACCAGGGTGACCGTGAGCGTTGCGCTGGCGCCGGCGAACTGCGGCGCCGGCTGCTGCAGGCTGAGCGTGAGTCCGCGCAGGGTGGCGTGGCACACGTGCATGCCCGCCACCGCGCTGCCCGCCAGCAGGAACGTCAGCAGGTAACCCAGGTTCAGCTGGTAGTTGATGGAGCCGACCAGCAGCACCAGCAGCGTCAGCGCCAGCATCATGCCCGGCCGCGTCGGCAGGATGTAGACGTTGCGCTGGGTGAGGGTGAAGGTGTCCGTCAGCGGCAGGCGGGCCTGCCACCACTGGCGAAAGCGCCGGCGTGTGTAGGCGAAGGGGTTCAGGCTCGGACGTGCGGCGTCCGGCGTGCCCGGGCCTCGCTCGACGCCCAAGGCCGGACGCTCGGCGGCGTTCATGGCAGCGGCACGGCGTCGAGCATGGCCCGCACCTGCTCCACCGGCCCGCGGCCGGCGTCGCCCACCGGCACCAGCCGGTGCGCGACCGACTGCGGGAAGATCGCCTGCACGTCATCGGGGGCCACGTAGTCGCGGCCCGACAGCAGGGCCTGCGCCTTGGCGGCGCGGATCACGGCGATGCCCGCGCGCGGGCTGAGGCCCTGCAGGAACCAGCGGCCCGAGCGGGTGGCGGCGATCAGGTCCTGCACGTAGTCCAGCAAGGGGTCGGCGGTGTGGATCTCCAGCACCTGCTGCTGCAAGGCCTGCAGCTCGATGGGCGACAGCGTGTTGTCCAGTTGTTCCACCATGTCGCGGCGGTCGGCGCCGGTGAACAGGGCCCGCTCGGCGGCCCGGTCGGGGTAGCCCAAGGAAATGCGCATCAGGAAGCGGTCCAACTGCGACTCGGGCAGGGCGAAGGTGCCCAGCTGGTCGTGCGGGTTCTGCGTGGCGATCACGAAGAAGGGTGAGGGCAGGGCGCGCGTCTCGCCTTCCACCGTCACCTGCTTTTCCTCCATGGCCTCCAGCAGCGCGCTTTGCGTCTTGGGGCTGGCGCGGTTGATCTCGTCGGCCAGCAGCACCTGGGCGAACACCGGACCCGGATGGAAGATGAAGGTCTCCTTGCCGCGGTCGTAGATGGAGACCCCGGAGAGGTCGCTGGGCATGAGGTCGGCGGTGAACTGCACCCGCGAGAATTGCAGTCCGAACGAACGCGCCAGGGCATGGGCCAGGGTGGTCTTGCCCACCCCCGGAACATCCTCGATCAGCAGGTGTCCCCCCGCCAGCAGGCATGCCACGCAGTCGCGCACCTGCGCGGATTTGCCGACGATCACCGTGTTAAGCTGGACGAGGAGCGTTTTGAGTTTTTCTCGTGCTTCCATGAGGCGCGACCTTATCCCAAATTCGCCGCCGTCCGAGGGGGGAGCGATGAACAAGACCGGGTATTTCACGCATCCCGACTGCAGGAGGCACGACATGGGCAGCGGCCACCCCGAGTGTCCGCAGCGGCTCGACGCCATCGAGGACCGGCTGCTGATGGTTGGCGTGCGCGACGCGCTCGACTGCCGCGAGGCCCCGCTGGCCAGCCCCCACCTGCTGGAGCTTGCCCACACGCCTGCCCACGTCGAGCGCGTGCGCGCCCTGGCCGACGAACTGCGCGACGTCGGCGGCCTGCGTTCCATCGACCCCGACACCGCGATGAACGAATACAGCTGGCATGCCGGGCTGCGCGCCGCCGGCGCCGCGCTGGCCGCGACCGATGCCGTGCTGGCCGGCGAGCTCGAGAACGCCTTCTGCGCCGTGCGCCCGCCCGGCCACCACGCCTGCCGCGACCGCGCCATGGGTTTCTGCATCTTCAACAACGTCGCCATCGCCGCCCGCTACGCGCTGCAGCAGCACGGCCTGCAGCGCGTGGCCATCGTCGACTTCGACGTGCACCACGGCAACGGGACCGAGGACATCCTGTCGGGCGACCCGCGCGTGCTGATGGTCGGGTTCTTCCAGCATCCGTTCTATCCGTACAGCGGCGCCGAGCCGGCGGCCGAGAACATGGTCAACCTGCCGGTCCCGGCCTTCACCAAGGGCGGGGCCATCCGCGAGGCGGTCGAGAAACACTGGCTGCCGCGGCTGGAGGCCTTCCGTCCCGAGATGGTCTTCATCAGCGCCGGCTTCGACGCGCATCGCGAGGACGACCTGGGCCAGCTCGGGCTGGTCGAGGATGACTTCACCTGGCTGACGCGGCAGATCCGCGCCATCGCGCAGCGGCATGCCCAGGGCCGCATCGTCTCGTGCCTGGAAGGCGGCTACAACCTCGATGCGCTGGGCCGCAGCGTCGAGACCCACCTGCGTGCCCTGGCGGATCTCTGACATGGAAGCGAACATGGACTCACCTCTGAAGGAAGAGCGCGATGCGCGCGGCGTGGTGCGGCTCACCCTGGCCCGCCCGCAGGGCTTCAACGCGCTGGGCGAGGAGATGCTGAGCGCGCTGCAATCGGCGTTCGACCGCCTGGCCGGCGACGCCCAGTTGCGCGCCGTGGTGCTGGCCGCCGAGGGCAAGGCCTTCAGCGCCGGCCACAACCTCAAGGAAATGGGCGCGCGGCCCGAACTGGCCTACTACCAGGACCTGTTCGCGCGCTGCAGCCGCCTGATGCTGGCCATCCGCAACCTTCCGGTCCCGGTCGTCGCGCGGGTGCAGGGCCTGGCCACGGCCGCCGGCTGCCAGCTGGTGGCGCAATGCGACCTGGCCGTGGCATCCACCGAGGCCAGCTTCGCCGTCAGCGGCGTCAACTTCGGCCTGTTCTGCTCCACCCCCAGCGTGCCGCTGCTGCGCAACGTGCCGGCCAAGCAGGCCATGGAGATGCTGGTCACCGGCGACTTCATCACCGCGCAGCAGGCGCAGGAGCGCGGGCTGGTCAACCACGCGGTGCCGCCCGAACGCCTCGACGCCGAGGTGGAGCGCCTGGTCGCCAGCATCGTTGCCAAGCCGCGGGCGGCGCTGGCCATCGGCAAGGAACTGTTCTACCGCCAGCGCGAAATGGGCCTGGAGGCCGCCTACCAGCTCGCCGGCCAGGCCATGGCGAGCAACATGATGGACGCCTGCGCGCAGGAAGGCGTGCGCGCCTTCACCGAGAAAAGAAAACCGAATTGGACTTCCTGAAACCGGGCTCCGAAGCCGAACTCTCCCGCTTCCTTCGCGACATCCAGGAATCGCCGTCCCTGCTGGATGGGGGCACCCTCGTGGGCGCGCTGCTGCTCGCCTACGGCATCTGCTGGGTGCTGGGCCGAAGGCGCGCGCCGGACTCCGTCTGGTTCGGCCGCGCGCTGGTCGATGGCGTGCTGTTCCCGCTGCTGGCGCTGGCGCTGGTGTACGTGGCCAGCGTGGTGCTGGACAACTTCCACCGGGTGCCCATCCTGCGTATCGCGGTGCCGCTGCTGGTGTCGCTGGCGGGCATCCGCCTGCTGGCGCGGGTGTTCACCGTGGTCTTCCCGCGCTCGGGCCTGGCGCGCGTGATCGAGCGCCTGTTCTCCTGGGTGGCGTGGTTCGGCGCGGTGCTGTGGATCACCGGACTGCTTGGCCCGGTGATGGCGGAGCTGGACTCGATCCGCTTCGTCTTCGGCAAGTCCGAGCTGAGCCTGCTGCGCCTGATCCAGGGCGCCTTGTCGTCCGGGCTGGTGCTGGTGCTCGCCCTGTGGATCTCGGCGACCTTCGAGCGCAAGGTGCTGCAGCAGAACATTCCCGACCTGTCGCTGCGCAAGGTCTCGGCCAATGTCGTCCGCGCCACGCTGCTGCTGGTCGGCTTCCTGTTCGCGCTGTCGGCGGTGGGGGTGGACCTCACCGCGCTGTCGGTGCTGGGGGGCGCGCTGGGCGTCGGCTTGGGCTTCGGCCTCCAGAAACTGGCGGCCAACTACGTCAGCGGCTTCGTCATCCTGTTCGAGCGCAGCCTGCGCATCGGCGATACCGTGCGGGTCGACGGCTTCGAGGGCGTCATTGCGGACATCAAGACGCGCTACACCCTGATCCGCGCCGGCAGCGGCCGTGAATCGATCGTGCCCAACGAGAAGCTGATCACCGAGCGCATCGAGAATCTCACGGTGAGCGACCCGCGGCTGCTGGTCACCGTGGACATCGCCGTCGGCTACGACAGCGACGTGGGCGAGGTGCAGCGCCTGCTGGTGGAGTCGGCCGTCGCCGTCGACCGGGTGCTGAAGAATCCGCATCCCATCGCCCGCCTGCAGAACTTCGGCGCCAACGGGCTGGAGTTCCAGCTGCTGTTCTGGGTGGCCGAGCCGGGCTCCACCGGCCCGGCGCGCGGCGAGGTGAATCTCGGCATCCTGCAGCGCCTGCGCTCGGCCGGCATCGACATTCCCTACGCCCAGCGGGTGGTGCGGGTGGTGGGCGCGACTGAGCTCAGCGCATCAGCGAAGGAAGCCACAGGCTGATCTGCGGGAAGGCGATCAGCAGGCCCAGCACGGCGACCATGACCAGCACGAAGGGCCAGCAGCCGCGGAAGATGCGGGCCAGGCCGACGCCGGGCAGCAGGGCATTGAGCACGAACAGGTTCATGCCCACCGGCGGCGAGATCAGGCCGATCTGCACGATCATCACGATCAGCACGCCGAACCACACCGGATCGAAGCCCAGGCCGGTGACGATGGGAAAGAACAGCGGGATGGTCAGCAGCACCATGGTGAGTTCCTCCATCACCGTGCCCAGCAGCACGTAGATCGCCATCATCGCCACGATGATGGTGGTGGGCGACCAGCCCCGCTGCGTGATCCAGTCCTTCAGGTCGACCGGCAGGCTGGTGAAGTTGACGAAGTTGGCGAACAGCGTGGCGGCGATCAGCAGGGTGAACAGCATGGCCGTGGTGCGCGCCGACTCCACCAGCACCTGCAGCAGCACGGCCCAGGTGAGGCGGCGGCGCAGCAGCGCGAACAGGAAGGCACCGAAGGCGCCGACGCCCGCGCCTTCGGTGGCGGTGAAGAAGCCGCCGTAGATGCCGCCCAGCACCAGCAGCACCAGCACCAGCACGCCCCAGATGCCGCGCAGCGCCCGCCAGCGCTGGGCCCAGGTGTGGCGCTCCCCGGGCGGCGCATGCTGCGCATCGCGCGCGGTGACGAGCAGCACGACCAGCATCAGCGCCGCCGCCGTCAGCAGCCCCGGCAGCACCCCGGCGGCGAACAGCTTGCCGATGTGCGTCTCGGTGACGATGCCGTAGATCACCATGATGGTCGAGGGCGGGATCATGATGCCCAGGGTGCCGCCGGCGGCCATCACGCCGGTGGACAGGGTGTCGCTGTAGCCGAGGCGGCGCATCGACGGATAGGCCACCTTGCTCATGGTGGCCGCGGTGGCGATGGACGAGCCGCAAATGGCGCCGAAGCCGGCGCAGGCGGCGATGGTGGCGTGGGCCAGCCCGCCGCGCAGGTGGCCGATGAAGGCGTAGGCGGCCTGGAACAGCTCGTGGGCCAGGCCGGCGCGGGCCACGAAGTTGCCCATCAGGATGAACAGCGGGATCACCGACAGCGTGTAGGCGAAGCCGGTCTCGTAGACCACCTGCGAGGCGCTGGCCATGGCGGGCTGCCAGCCCAGCGTGAAGCTGATGCCGAGGAAGCCGACGATGCCCATCGCGAAGGCGAGCGGCATGCGCAGCAGCGCCAGCAGGAAGATGGCGCCGAAACCCAGGAGGGCGGCGGTCACAGGGCCGCTCCTTCGCCCTCGGCGGGTTCGGAGAGCGGCTGCCGCGCCAGCCCCAGGTGCACCAGACCGGTCAGCGCGCACAGCACGCCCATGCCGTAGATGAAGGGCGCCTTCGGGATCCTCAGCTGCGCGGTGGTCTCGCCGCTGGCGGCGAACTGGCCGCCGGTGCGCCACATGAGCCAGCCGAGGCCGAGCAGGGTGGCGCCGCAGGCCAGGTGCACCACCACGTTCTGCGCGCGCCGCGGCCAGGGCGGCAGGTACGGGTCGAGCGAGTCGAACTCCACGTGCTCCCGGCGGCGCGACACCAGCGGCAGCGCGGCGAAGATGACGACCACCATCAGCAGTTCGGTCAGCTCCAGCGAGCCCGGGATGGAGTTGGACAGGAGCTTGCGGCCCAGCGCGTCGAGGAAGGTCAGGACCATGATGGCGAACAGCGCCACGGCCGACAGCAGCCCGCAGAGGAGGTCCAGAAGCTTGTTCAAGGTGGTGGTCCGTTGCGGCGGGGGCTGGCCGCGGTCAAGGACACGGCACCCGCGAACCGGACGCCGGCCTGTGGGGAAGACGCGGCCGCCTACTTCGACTGCCGGGCGATCTCGGCGCGGAAGTCGGCCAGCACCTGGGCGGGGTTCTTCAGCCCCTTGGCCTCGGCCTCCCTGGCCCAGCGTTGCTCCAGTGCGGACGTGCGGGCCTTGACGTCGGCCACGAACCTGGCGTCGGCCTTGGTCACCTGCACGTTGTTGGCCTGCATGAGGGCGAAGGCGCGGCGATCGAACTTGTCCCAGCTGCGGCCCATCATGCGCGCGGCGTTGTCGCCGGCGGCGGCGTCGACGACCTTCTTCAGCTCGTCGGGCAGGGCGTTGTACTTGGCCGGGTTCATCATGAAGACGAAGCTCGTGTTGTACAGGCCGCCGGGCACCGTGGTGGCGTACTTGACGATCTTGTCGAGCTTGAAGGATTCCACCGATTCCGGCGGAAACAGCGTGCCGTCCATCACTCCCGTGGACAGCAGCTCGTAGGACTCGGGCGCCGGCTTGAGCGTGACGTTCATGTCCAGCACCTTGGCGATCTCGTTGACCATGCCGCCGCCCACGCGCCACTTCAGGCCCTGCAGGTCTTCCAGCCGGGTCACCGGGCGCTTGGTGTTGAAGATGGTGCCGGGGCCGTGCGTGAAGAAGGCCAGCACCTTCACCCCCGGGTGCTCGGCCACGAATGCGGGGTGCTTCATGGCGATGCGGTTGAACGCCACCGACAGCGGCTCGGCGTTGTCGCCGAGGAAGGGGAACTCCGCCATCTGGGGCAGCACGAAGCGCCCGGGCGTGTAGCCGTGCACGGTGAAGGAGAGGTCGGCCAGGCCGTTGCGCACGGCGTCGTAGGTGCCAGGAGGGGCGGCCACCGCGCGCGGCAGGTGGTTGCACTTGATACGGTTGTTGCTGTTTTTCTCGACCGTGTCGCACCACTCCTTCTGCGCCAGCGTCAGCGGGTGGCCGGGGCCGACCCAGCTGGAGACGTTGAGGGTGGTGGTCTGGGCGGACGCAGCGCAGGCGAGGGCCGCGGCCGCCAGGGGCAGGAGATGGCGTTTCATCCAACGGACTCCAGGAAGGGGTCCGAAGACTTTACGGTTACGCCGAGCGGGGCCGACTGAGACTTACCCGCATCGCGGCGCCCGCGTCCCTATAATCGAAAAAGCACGATCGTTCGTTTCGGCTGATCCGCGGGCGCTGGCTGGCGCCGAGGCGGCCCGGAAGGTCCGGGGGAGCGGGCGCCGCATAGAATCCCTCCAGTTTACGTACACGTCAATTCCCAACTCTAGGAGCGCTGCAGCATGAAGGTCCTGGTCCCCGTCAAGCGGGTGGTGGACTACAACGTCAAAGTCCGTGTCAAGTCGGACGGAACCGGTGTGGACATCGCCAACGTCAAGATGAGCATGAACCCGTTCGACGAGATCGCGG
>JAEZKX010000370.1 GCA_023436025.1 Pseudomonadota bacterium
GGCGGTGGGCGCGGCGGCCGCGCGGGTGGGGGCGACGCGCGCTTGCGCCGCGGCGGCGCACGCCAGGGCCAGTGCGGCGAAGCCGCACCACAACTTGTCCTTCACGGGGTCTCCTGTGGTTCGAGGGACTTCCCGGGCGCTGCGCCGCGGCGACGCGCGCCCTCGCCTGCCGCGCGCACGGTCAATGCAGCAGCGGCGCCGGCTGCGCCAGGAAGTCGAGGAGCAGCCCGTCGAAATCCTCGGGCGCTTCCAGGTTCTGCAGGTGGCCCACGCCCCGCATGGCGTGCAAGCGGCCATGCGGGATGCTGTCGGCCATGGCCTTCATCGCCGCCGGCGGCGCCAGGCGGTCGTGCTCGCCCGCCACCAGCAAGGTGGGCACGTGGATGCGCGCCAGGCTGTCGCGGCGGTCGAAGCTGACCTCGCATTCCAGCGCGCGGCGGTAGGTGGAGGGCGGCACCTGCCCCATGCAGTGCACGGCGAGCCGCACGCCCTCGGGCAGCGAGCCCGGGCCCACCAGCTGCGGCACCACGACGTCGGCGATCTCCGCCATGCTGCGGCCGGCATCGAGCAGGCGCGTGCGCTGCGCGATGTAGGCGCGACCGGCTTCCTCGCCACCCTCGAAGGCCGCAAGCGTGCCGCACAGCACGAGCCGGCGCACCAGGTCGGGCCGGCGTGCTGCGACCTCCTGGGCCACCATGCCGCCCATGCCGTGGCCCAGCAGGGCGACGTCCTCGCAACGCAGCATCTCGATGAGGTGGATGCAGCTGCGCGCGAGACCCTTGAAGGTGTAGGGCTCGATGGGCGCGCTGTGGCCGTAACCGGGCATGTCCCAGGCGACGGCGCGGTAGCCCGCGTTGGCCAGCGTTTCGACTTGCGGCGCGAAGGCGAGGTGGCCGCCGGCGGTGCCGTGCAGCATCAGCACGGTGGGACCGCCACCGAGCGTCGTGAATGCGGGGAGAGTCGTCACCGTGTCGGCCCGGGGAATCCGGTCCATACTACCTGAAAGTCCATGCAGTTCCGCCTTCCATGACCCCGCCGCGCCAGGCCCAGCCACCCAGTTTCTCGTCGCAGGAGTTCCGTGCCGCGCTCGGCATGTTCGCCACCGGCGTCACCATCGTCACGGCGCGCGCCGCCGACGGCCAGGTCATCGGCCTGACCGCGAATTCGTTCAACTCCGTGTCGCTGGCGCCGCCGCTGGTGCTGTGGAGCCTGGCGCGCGCCGCCGCTTCCATGGCGGTGTTCAGCGCCGGCTCGCACTACGCCATCAACATCCTGGCCGCCGACCAGAAAGGCCTGGCCGAGCGCTTCGCCGTGCGCGGCGCCGACCGCTTCGCCGGCGTCACCTTCGACATGGGCGCGGGCGGGGCGCCGCTGCTGCACGGGGCCGCCGCCACCTTCGAATGCTTCAACCGCAGCCGCTACGAGGAAGGCGACCACGTCATCTTCGTCGGCGAGGTGGAGCGCTGCGCCCACCGCAGCGGCGCGTCGCCGCTGCTGTTCCACGGCGGGCGCTACTACACCGAGCATCCGCTGTGAGGCGCGGCTGAACCTCCGGAGGGTCAGCGCGACAGGCTCAGGCGATAGCTCAAGACATCGGCGCGGTACACCGCGGTCTCCACCTGCAGCGGCGCTGCGTCGGCGTGCCGCAGCCCGCGGTGCAACTTCAGCGCCGGCTCGCCGGGCGCCACCCTGCGACGGCGCATGCGCACCGACGCGCGGACACGGGAAGGTCCTAGGCTTGGCCGGGACGCGTTGTCGCCCGCGCGCCGCACGCGCATGCATCCGCATGGTTAGCATCTGCGCCCATGCCGCACCGCAAACCCCACCTCGACGGCCTGGCCGTGTCCCTGCTGGTCGCCTGCTGCGCCTTCTGGGGATTCCAGCAGATCCTGATCAAGGCCACCGTGGCGGAAGTCCCGGCGTTGTGGCAGGCGGCGCTGCGCTTCGCCGGCGCCACCGCGTTGCTGTGGCTGTGGTGCGCCTGGCGCCGCGTGCCCCTGTTCGCGCGCGACGGCACGCTGGGTGCGGGGCTGCTGGCGGGCCTGCTGTTCGCCGGCGAGTTCTCTTGCATCTACCTGGGCCTGCGCGACACCGCCGCCTCGCGCCTGACGGTGTTCCTCTACACCGCGCCCTTCGTGGTGGCGCTGTTCATGCCGCGCATCATGCCGGCGGAGAAGATGCACGCCGTGCAATGGGCGGGCCTGGCCATCGCCTTCGCCTGCGTGGCCGTCGCCTTCGTCGAGGGCTTCACCGGCCAGGCCGGGCCGAACCAGCTGCGCGGTGACGCCATCGGCCTGGCCGGCGGCGTGCTGTGGGGCCTGACCACGCTGGTGATCCGCGGCTCGAAGCTGGCCACCGCCAGCGCCGAGAAGACCCTGTTCTACCAGGTGGCCGTGATGGCGCTGGTGGCGCCGGTGCTGTCGGCGCTGCTCGGCGAAACCTGGTCGCTGTCCTACTCCGGCACCGCGTGGGCCTCGCTGGCCCTGCAGACGGTCATCGGCGCCTTCGCCAGCTACCTGGCCTGGATGTGGATGCTGCGCTATTACCCGGCCACGCAGATGGCGTCGTTCACCTTCCTCGCGCCGCTGTTCGCCCTGCTGTTCGGCGTGCTGCTGCTGGACGAGACGCTGACCTGGCGGCTGGTGGCGGCGCTGTTCGGGGTGGCGGTGGGGATCGTGCTGGTGAACCGGAAGAAGCCGGCGCTGCCGGCCGTGGCGCAGCGGACCTAGCGCGCAGGGTGCGCTCGCCCAGCGAGTGCATCCTGCGGCGGCGGAGATGGTGCGCCCGCCGGGCGCGCACGCCCTAGGGGGAAGCCGGGGCCTGCCTTTGGCGCTGTGCGGCGAAGGCCACGTACCAGTCCAGGCACGCCGGGTTGGCCATGGCGTCGCGGTTGACCACCTTCTCCACCGGCTGGCCGAGCAGCAGCTTCTTGATCGGCAGCTCCTGCTTCTTGCCCGAGAGCGTGCGCGGGATCTCGGCCACCTGCACGATGGCATCGGGCACGAAGCGCGGGCTGAGCGCGGTGCGGATCGCCGCGGCGATGCGCGCTTGCAGGCCGGCGTCGAGCACGGTGCCGGGGCGCAGCACCACGAACAGCGGCATCCAGCTCTCGCGTCCCAGGTACTCGAGGTCGACCACCAGCGAATCGAGCACCTCCGGCAGGGCCTCGACCGCGGAATAGAGCTCGCTGGTGCCCATGCGCAGGCCATGGCGGTTGATGGTGGCGTCGCTGCGGCCGTAGATGATGCAGCCGCCCTCGGGCGTGATCTTCAGCCAGTCGCCGTGGCGCCAGACGCCCGGGTACATGTCGAAGTAGCTGGAGAGGTAGCGCTCGTGGCCCGGGTCGTTCCAGAAGTACAGCGGCATGGACGGCAGCGGCCGCGTGCACACCAGCTCGCCCACCTCGCCGACCACCGGCTGGCCCTCCTCGTTCCAGGCTTCGACCGCGCATCCGAGCAGGCGGCACTGCATCTGGCCGGGACGCTGCGGCAGCTCGCGGTGGCCGCCGATGAAGGCGCCGGCGAAATCGGTGCCGCCGGAGATGTTGCACCACCAGATGTCGGGCCGCCCCAGCCGCGCGAACTGCGCCGTGCCCCAGCGCTGCGCGTCTTCCGACAGCGGCGAGCCGGTGGTGCCGAGCGCGCGCACCGTGCGCAGGCCGGGCAGGCGCGCCAAGTCGACGCCGGCCTTCATGCAGTTGGCGAAGAAGGCCGCGCCGGCGCCGAAGAAGGTCACGCCCAGGTCCGCGGCGAAGCGCCACAGTACCGTCCAATCGGGGTTCTCCTTGCTGCCGCCGGGGTTACCGTCGTAGATGCAGCAGGTGGCGCCCAACGCCAGCCCGCCCACCTGCGCGTTCCACATGACCCAGCCGGTGGAGCTGTACCAGTGGTAGCGCTCGCCGAAGGCGTTGGGCTCGTAGCTGCAGCCGACGTCGTTGTGCACGCCCAGCATCAGCATCATCACCGTGAGCACGCCGCCGTGGCCGTGCACGATGGGCTTGGGCAGTCCGGTGGTGCCGCTGGAATAGACGATCCACAGCGGATGGTCGAAAGGCAGCCACAGCGGCTCGAAGGCCTCGACCTCGGCGCCGGCGCCCGCGGTGGCCTGCGCCAGGTCGGCATGCGGCGGCAGGCCGGCGCCGGCATCGCCGCCGAGATTGCGGTGCACCAGTACATGCTGCACGCTCGGCAGCGCTGCGCGCAGTTCGGCCACCACCGCGCCGCGGTCGTGGTCCTTGCCGCCGTAGGTGACGCCGTCGACCGCGATCAGCACCTTGGGCGCGATCTGGCGGAAGCGGTCGAGCACGGCATGCGTGCCCATGTCGGGCGCGCAGATGCTCCAGACGCCGCCCAGGCTCACCACCGCCAGGAAGGCGACCATGGCCTCGGGGACGTTGGGCAGGTAGGCCGCCACGCGGTCGCCCGGCTGCAGGCCCTGCGCTCGCAGGTGCAGCGCCAGCGATGCGACCTGCCGCCGCAGCTCGGGCCAGGACAGCGCGCGCTGCTCGCCGCGCTCGTTGCGGCTGATGACCGCCGGCTGTCCCGCCGCCGCCGCCGGCGCGACATGGCGGAACACCTGGCGCGCATAGTTGACCTGCGCGCCCTCGAACCAGCGCGCGCCCGGCATGCGGTCGTCGGCCAGCACCTGGCGGTGCGGCGTGGGCGACTGCAGCTCGAAATAGTCCCAGACGCTCTGCCAGAAGGCGGGCAGGTCGCGCACCGACCATTCCCACAGCGCCTGGTAGTCGGGGAAGTCGAGGCCGCGCTGCGTGCGCAGCCAGTCCTGGTACAGGCGGATCCGGGGAAGGTACGGGGCGTCGCGCATGGATT
This sequence comes from Pseudomonadota bacterium, assembly GCA_023436025.1. GTDB lineage: Bacteria > Pseudomonadota > Gammaproteobacteria > Burkholderiales > Burkholderiaceae_C > Ramlibacter. The sequence goes on from JAEZKX010000370.1 coordinate 4,830, forward strand.
TGCAGCGTAGCATCGGCCACCGCATCCGCAAGAGGAGTTGCCCATGCCGCGCCGCTTCGTCGACCTGTCCATCTACCTGGAGAACGACGTGGTCTCGGATCCTCCTGCGTTCGCTCCCCGGATCCAGTACATCACGCACGAACAGTCGTTCGCGCAGATCGCGCCCTTCTTCCCGGGCCTGAAGAAGGAAGACCTGCCGGACGGCGAGGGTTGGGCGGTGGAGTCGGTGCAGCTGATCACGCACAACGGCACGCACCTCGACGCGCCCTACCACTTCCACTCCACCATGAACAAGAAGCTGGGCGGGCAGGAGCGGGCCATCACCATCGACGAAGTGCCGCTGGAATGGTGCTTCCAGCCCGGCGTGAAACTGGACTTCCGCCACTTCGCCGACGGCTACGTGGTGACGGCGGCCGATGTCGAGGCGGAGTTGAAGCGCGTCGGCCATGAACTGCAGCCCATGGAGATCGTGGTGGTCAACACCCGCGCCGGCGCGCGCTACGGCCAGGCCGACTACGTGTCGGCGGGCTGCGGCATGGGTTACGAGGCGACCATGTACCTCCTGGAACGCGGCGTGCGCCTCACCGGCACCGACGCCTGGAGCTGGGACGCGCCCTTCGTGCACACGGCGAAGAAGTACGAGCAGACCGGCGACGCCGGGCTGATCTGGGAAGGCCACAAGGCCGGCCGCGACATCGGCTACTGCCACCTGGAGAAGCTGCACAACCTGGAGGCACTGCCGGCCGACGGCTTCTACATCAGCTGCTTTCCCCACAAGATCCGCGGCGCCTCCGCAGGCTGGACGCGGGCGGTGGCGATCTTCGACGAACGGCTGAGCGGGCAGTGAGGGCGGCGGCGCGCCCGCCGCCGAGCCCACCCCGCGGCCAGACCGCCCGGCAGGAGCCATTCGTCGCAGCGGATTGTTATTTCGCACAAGCGTGCTAATCTACGCCGCATGGACGCCAAGACCCAGAAGGCCGAGCTGACCCGCGCGATGATCGTCGGCGCGGCGCTCGACCTGGCGGCCGCCGAGGGCCTGGAAGCCATCACCCTGCAGGCGGTGGCCGACCGCGTCGGCCTGTCCAAGAGTGGCGTGTTTTCGCGCGTCGGTTCGCGCGAGGCCCTGCAGATGGCCGTGGTCGAGGAGTACGGGCGGCGCTTCCTGGCCGACGTGTTCATGCCGGCCATGCAGCAGCCCAAGGGCCTGCCGCGCCTGCAGGAGGTGGTGCGCCGCTGGATCGTGCGGGTGCGCGACGTCGAGGCCGTGCAGGCCTGCATCTTCACCGCCGGCGCATTCGAGTACGACGACCGGGAAGGCCCGCTGCGCGACCACCTGCTGGCCGAGGTGACGCGCTGGCGCGCCGCCCTGCGCCGCTCCGTGGCCCAGGCCATCGACGCCGGCCACCTGCTGCCCGACACCGATCCCGAGCAACTGGTCGCCGAGATCAGCGGCCTGATCATCGGCCTGGTGCACGACACCCGTTTCCTGCGCGACCCCCGCGCCGCCGACCGCGCCCAGCGCACCTGGGAGCGGCTGCTGAAGACCTACCAGCCCTGAACAACCAGCCGGAGACACCGTCCGCCCTTGTCTGCCATATTTCGCACGATTGTGCGAGAAAGGAACCACCATGCTGATCCTGCTCACCCTCGCGGCCGCCTATGGTGCCTGGCGCACTGGCCGCGCCGCCGTCGAAGCGCTCGGCCGGCTGCCGCGCTGCAACGACGACATGGTTTTTTTCTGAGGACGCGCCCGTGACCTCGCCTTCCACCATGAACCCCGGCCCCGGCTACTACCAGGCCGGCCTGTCGATCCGCCTGTTCCGGCTGGCGCTGGCCGCCAGCCAGAAGCTCTCGCACGGCCTGGCCGTGCGCTTCGCCCAGCGGCTGTTCCTCACGCCGCTGCCGCCACGCTCGCTGCGCCCCGCCACACCCTGGCAAGCGGGCTGGAAGATCGAACGTTGGCCCTTCGAGGACGCGGCGCTCACCGTCTACGCGCAGCCTGCCGCGCCGCACGGGCCCGTGGCCCTGCTGGTGCACGGCTGGGGCGGCCACGCCGGCCAGCTGCTGCCACTGGCCGAGGCACTGGCGCAGCAGGGCCTGCGGCCGGTGCTGCTGGAGATGCCGGCGCACGGCCGCAGCACCGGCTCGGTGGGCAGCCTGCCGCAGTTCGCCCGGGCCATCGACTACGCCGCCGGCCGCCTGCAGCAGGACGGCCACCGCCTGGGCCTGCTGGCCGCGCACTCCATGGGCGCCAGCGCGGCCGCCTACGTGGCCAGCCGCGGCCTCGCCATCGACCGCCTGGTGCTGCTGGCGCCGGTGGCCTCGCCGCGCGCCTACACGCACTACTTCGCCGCCGTCTTCGGCCTGGCCGAGCCGACCCGGGCGGCGATGCAGAAACGCATCGAGGCGCGCGAAGGGGCGCTGATGCGGCAGTTCGACGCGCAGGCGGTGGCGCCGCGCATCCGGGTGCCGACGCTGGTGGTGCACGACCGTGGCGACGGGGTCAACGCCTTCGCCGACGGCCAGGCCTACGCCCAGGCGATCGCCGGCGCCCAGCTCGTTCCCACCGATGGGCTGGGACACCGCAAGCTGCTGAAGGATCCGGCCACGCTGGCGCGCATCGTGCTGTTTGCACGTTGAGAAGCTGTGAACGAATCGCTCCCTGCGTGCGGCCTGTCCGGCCGCGATGGAACGATCAGCAGCTGCGCCTGGCCGCACCCTGCGGGCCGGGGCGTCTGCGGGGCGCATGCGGGGCGCATGCGGGCCTTGGTCCCCCGCGACTGAACCCGGATACGCCCCGTCGCCGGCGCGATCACTTCATTCACAGCTTCTGACGGATACAGCGTGCGCCTTGCGCCGCCTGGCCAATGCTCCTAGCATCGCTGCCGCACGAACCAAGGAGCGAGGATGGGAATGTTCGACTGGACCGAGAGGTCGCCGGCGGTATTGCAGCAAGGCGGGGTGATCGGCCCCGAGGAAAGGCTGCCGTGGCCGCAAACGGCCGCCATGGGCGTGCAGCACGTGATCGCGATGTTCGGCGCCACCGTGCTGGCGCCCATCCTGATGGGGTTCGACCCCAACATCGCCATCCTGATGAGCGGCATCGGTACGCTGCTGTTCTTCGTGATCACCGGCGGCAAGGTGCCCAGCTACCTGGGCTCGAGCTTCGCCTTCATCGGCGTGGTGATCGCCGCCACCGGCTACGCTGGCAAGACCGGTCCCAACACCGCGCTGGCGGTCGCGCTGGGCGGCATCATCATCTGCGGCCTGGTCTACGCCATCATCGGCGCCATCGTGCACGCGGTGGGCACCGGCTGGATCGAGCGCTTCATGCCGCCGGTGGTGACCGGCGCGGTGGTGGCGGTGATCGGCCTCAACCTGGCCGGCATCCCCATCAAGAACATGGCGCCGACCGACTTCGACAAGTGGATGCAGCTCGTCACCTTCGTCAGCGTCGGCCTGGTGGCGGTGCTCACGCGCGGCATGGTGCAGCGCCTGCTGATCCTGGTGGGCCTCGTCGTGGCCAGCATCATCTACGCCGTACTGGCCAACGGCCTCGGCCTGGGCAAGCCGATCGACCTCTCGGGCATCGCCAATGCCGCCTGGTTCGGCGCGCCCGCCTTCACCGCCCCCGTCTTCAGCGGCAACGCCATCCTGCTGATCGCGCCGGTGGCCATCATCCTGGTGGCCGAGAACCTGGGCCACATCAAGGCCGTCACCGCCATGACCGGCCGCAACCTCGACCCCTACATGGGCCGCGCCTTCATCGGCGACGGCATCGCCACCATGGTCAGCGGCGCCGCCGGCGGCACCGGCGTGACCACCTATGCCGAGAACATCGGCGTGATGGCCGCCACCAAGATCTACTCCACCGCCATCTTCGTGGTGGCCGCGGCGATCGCCATCGTGCTGGGCTTCTCGCCCAAGTTCGGCGCGGTGATCCAGGCCATCCCGCTGGCCGTGATGGGCGGCGTCAGCATCGTGGTGTTCGGCCTGATCGCCGTGGCCGGCTGCAAGATCTGGGTCGACAACCGGGTCGACTTCTCGAAGAACCGCAACCTGATCGTGGCGGCCATCACGCTGGTGCTGGGAACCGGCGACTACACGCTCAACTTCGGCCAGTTCGCGCTGGGCGGCATCGGCACCGCGACCTTCGGCGCCATCCTGCTGCACGCGCTGCTCAATCGCAACGACTCCGACGCCGTGGCCGTCGCCGACGCGCCCTCGGTCGAGAACCGCTCCCGCTAACATCGAACGCATGGCCCGCATCTGGAAACGCCCGATCTCCATCGAGGAGCTCACCCGCATCCACGTCGACACCGCCCCCCTGCACCTGGGCACGGAATTCCTCGAGGTCGGCGACGACTTCATCAAGGGGCGCATTCCGGTGGACAGGCGCACGCAGCAACCCTATGGGGTGCTGCACGGCGGCGTCAGCGTGGTGCTGGCCGAAACCCTGGGATCGTGCGGCGCGATCTACTGCCTGCCCGAGGGCTTCCGCACCGTGGGGCTGGACATCAACGCCAACCACATCCGCGGCGCCTCGCAGGGCTGGGTGACCGGCACCACGCGGCCGGTGCACATCGGGCGCAGCACCCAGGTCTGGCACATCGACCTGCACGACGACCAGGGTCGGCTGACCTGCGTGTCGCGCATCACGATGGCGGTGCTGGAAGAGAAGTAGCCGCGCCGGCGCGGCCGCGTGCCGCGCCCGGCGATCAAGCGTCGCGCGCCATGCGCTCGCTCTTCCAGTAGACGTCGTCGCCGCCGTGCATGCGGTTGAACACCCGCGCCAGCACGAAGAGCAGGTCGGACAGGCGGTTGAGGTACTGGCGCGGCGCCTCGCGCAGGGGCTCCGCGCTCCCCAGGGCCACCAGCGCGCGCTCGGCCCGCCGCGCCACGGTGCGGCACACATGGGCCTGGGCCGCGGCCCGGTTGCCGGCAGGCAGGATGAACTCCTGCAGCTTCGGCAACTGCGCGTTGTGCTCGGCCAGGGCGGCGTCGAGCGCCGCCACCGCCTCGGCCTTGAGCAGTTCGTAGCCGGGAATGGACAGCTCGCCGCCGAGGTTGAACAGCTGGTGCTGGACCTCCACCAGCAGCGCGCGCGCCGCCGGTGGCAGCTCCTCGCACAGCAGCAGCCCGATGTGCGAGTTGAGTTCGTCGACGTCGCCCATGGCGCGCACCCGCAGGTGGTCCTTGGGCACGCGGGTGTTGTCGCCGAGGCCGGTGGTGCCGTCGTCACCGGTTCGCGTCGCAATCTGGGTCAGCCGTTTTCCCATGCCATGTCCTTTGCCGCATTGTGGCGCAGGGCGAGGGGCCTGCTCCTACACCCGATGCCGACCTCCTTGGCTGGGCATGGCGGCGCGGCGGCCCGAGCATGGAAGCAACGCAAGGAGTCGTCCGATGCCTCATCCGTCCAGACTGGCCGCCGTGCTCGTGGTCGGCCTCGCCGCCAGCGTCGCCCAGGCCCATCAAGTCGGCGCCGTGCGCGCAGCGCCCCAGGCCGCGCCATCGGCCGCCGCCCGCAGCGCCCAGAACCTGCCCAACCCGGCCGGCCTGCGGCCGCTGTTCCCCGCCGGCATCAACGCGGGCAGCGGCACCAGCCAGTCGGGCGACCCGATCGCGCGCGCCACCGCACCGACCCCGCTGGCGGGGCCGGGACCGCGCGACGGCAGCTTCCCCCGCACCAGCGCCAACACCACCGGCCAGCCGGCCGGCACCGTCCAACGGGTGCTCAACACCGATGGCACCACGACCACCACCATCGTCAACGACGACGGCATGGTGACCACCACCACCGCCGCGGGCCAGCCGGCGCTGCCGGGTGCCGGCCGCGCGCTGGCAGCCGGCAGGGTCTTGCTG
>JAEZKX010000384.1 GCA_023436025.1 Pseudomonadota bacterium
GCCCAGGGCGGCGTGGGCAGTTCCTGCGACCCCTTCAGCAGCCGCCGCAGCAGCGCGCGGCGGCCGCCGAACAGGCGCTCGGAGGCCGAGGCCTCCAGCAGCAAGGCCTCTTCGACGGCGGCGACGCGGGGTGTGAACTGCAGCGCACGCCAACCCCAGGCCGCCCGCAGTTCATCCGCTGAAGGTTGCAGTGCGATCCAGTACATGCGATCCACGTTCGGTGACGGTTTGCGGGGAGGCCGCCGTGCGGCGGCCCTTGCGCGCGGCCAGCAGGGCGGCCAGCCGCGGCGGATGCGGCTCCAGCCGCAAGGGCTCCAGCAGGGGTGGCCCGCGGCGCTTGAGGATGCGCACCTCCATGCGGTCGACCCCCTCGACCAGCAGCCGCACCCGCGCGGGCGAGGCCTGGGTGCGCGCCGCCACGCCGCGGAAGACGAACAGCAGCTTGTCGTGCTGGTGCGCGCACAGGTGCAGGCGGCGCAGCTCCTCGCCGCGGGCCTGCGGCAGCCAGGCCAGCACGGCAGCGACATCGGCGCAGCGCAGGGCCTGCTCGGCGGCCCACAGGCGCGCCGCCGGCTTCTCGGCCCGCACCCACAGCATCTGCCCGGCCTGCAGGCCCTGCCCCTGCAGCGCTGGGCCGAAGGGCTGGTAGGGCGGCTGCACCAGCAGCATGGGGCCGGCCGCCTCGCGCATGCGCTGGGCGATGCCCGCGCCGAGCAGCCGCCAGACATGCTGCTGCGGCTGGGGCTGCAGGATCTCGACCAAGCTGCCCACCGGCCAGCCGCCGCCGGGCAGCTGGGCGTCGAGCGCGGCATGGCCGGTGGCCACCACGCGCTCGTGCGCGCCGGCCAGCTCCCGCCCGCGCCAGACGTGGGGAATGGAGAGATCGGCGATGGCGGACGGCGTTTCCACTGGTTGTTTATACAGTATTCCAGGGGCGGTTTCACAGGTCGCTCCATCGGCCGACGCCGCCGCGCCCCGATTGCGCCCATACTCGCGCTCCGCCATTGCGGGCGAGCCAGCCCGTGGGAGACCCTTGCCTTGTTCCGGCTGTTCGAGAAGCTGCTCCACCCCTACCCCGAAGCCATCCCGCAGCAGCTGCCCAAGCGCTTTTTCGCCTTCGTCTGGGCCTGCACCGCCGGGCTGCGCGGCTACATCCTGCTGCTGGCGCTGCTGAGCGCGGCCATCTCCGGCTACGAAGCCTGGCTGTTCGGCATGCTCGGAAGCGTGGTCGACTGGCTCAGCCGCACGCCGCCGCAGGAGCTGTGGCAGCAGCAGCGCCCCGCCATCACGCTGTTCACCGCGGTGCTGCTGGCCAGCACGGTGCTGGTGGCACTGCAGACCATCGTCAAGCACCAGACGCTGGCCATCAATTTCCCGCTGCGCCTGCGCTGGAACTTCCACCGCCTGATGCTGGGCCAGAGCCTGTCGTTCTACTCCGACGAGTTCGCCGGCCGCATCACCACCAAGGTGATGCAGACGGCGCTGGCGGTGCGGGAAATGATCTTCACCACCCTGGAGGTGGTGATCGGCATCGGCGTCTACTTCATCACCATCGTGGCGCTGGCCGGCGCCTTCGACCGCCGCCTGATGCTGCCCTTCCTGGCCTGGCTGGCGCTGTACGGCCTGGCGGTGGTCTATTTCGTGCCGCGGCTGGGCCGCATCGGCAAGGCCCAGGCCGATGCCCGCGCGATGATGACCGGGCGCATCACCGACGCCTACACCAACATCTCCACCGTCAAGCTGTTCTCGCACACCCACCGCGAGGCGGTGTTCGCGCGCCAGGCCATGACCGAGTTCATGGAGACCGGCCACCGCCAGATGCGGCTGGTGAGCGCCTTCGAGATCGTCAACCACGCGCTGGTGGTGCTGCTGATCCTGGCGGCCTGCGGCTGGAGCGTCTGGCTCTGGACCCAGGGCCAGGTCGGCCCCGGCGCGGTGGCGGCCGTCACCGCGATGGCGTTGCGCATCAGCGGCATGTCGCACTGGATCATGTGGGAGATGGCCTCGCTGTTCGAGAACATCGGCACCATCCAGGACGGCATCGCCACCCTGACGCGGCCCCGGCTGGTGGTCGACCGCCCCGGTGCGAAACCACTGGAGGTGTCGCGCGGCGAGGTGAAGTTCGAGTCGGTGCGCTTCGGCTACGGGCGGGAGCGCCCGGTCATCGACGACTTCACGCTGACGGTGAAGCCCGGCGAGAAGATCGGGCTGATCGGCCGCTCGGGCGCCGGCAAGTCGACGCTGGTCAACCTGCTGCTGCGCTTCTACGACGTCGACGGCGGCCGCATCCTGATCGACGGCCAGGACATCGCCGGCGTCACCCAGGACAGCCTGCGCGCCAGCATCGGCATGGTCACGCAGGACACCTCGCTGCTGCACCGCTCGGTGCGCGACAACATCCTGTACGGCCGCCCCGGCGCCAGCGAGGAGGAGATGGTGCGGGCGGCGCAGCGCGCGCAGGCCGACGGCTTCATCGCCCACCTGTCCGATCCCCACGGCCGCCGCGGCTACGACGCGCACGTGGGCGAGCGCGGCGTCAAGCTTTCGGGCGGGCAGCGCCAGCGCGTCGCCATCGCCCGCGTGATGCTGAAGGATGCGCCCATCCTGCTGCTGGACGAAGCCACCAGCGCGCTCGACTCCGAGGTGGAGGTCGCGATCCAGGCCAGCCTGCAGGAGCTGATGGAGGGCAAGACGGTGATCGCCATCGCCCACCGGCTGTCGACCATCGCCGCGCTCGACCGGCTGGTGGTGATGGACGAGGGCCGCATCGTGGAGCAAGGCACGCACCGGCAATTGCTGGAGCGCGGCGGCCTGTACGCGCGCCTGTGGGCGCACCAGAGCGGCGGCTTCCTGGGCGAGGAAAGCGCGGGGGAGGCGGCGCTTGAAGCCTAGGCGGCTGCAGCCCGCGGACTTTCAGCGCGACGCGCCCGAGGTGGCGCGGGCGCTGATCGGCGCCGTGCTGCTGGTCGACGGCGTGGGCGGCCGCATCGTCGAGACCGAGGCCTACGACCGCGAGGACCCGGCCTCGCACAGCCACGGCGGGCCCACGCCGCGCAACCAGGCCATGTTCGGGCCGCCGGGCCGGGCCTATGTCTACCGCTCCTATGGCATCCACTGGTGCCTCAACTTCGTGTGCCGCGAGGAAGGCCATGGCGCCGGCGTGCTGATCCGCGCGATCGAGCCGCTGCAGGGCATCGCCACCATGTGCGAACGGCGCGGCCTGCACGATGTGCGCCTGCTGTGCGCGGGCCCGGGACGGGTGGGCCAGGCGCTGGCCATCGTGCACGGCATGAACGGCCACCGGCTGGACCAGGCGCCCTTCGAGGTGCGCGCCGCGGACCGGGACCACGACATCGTCACCGGCCCGCGCATCGGCATCAGCAAGGCCGCCGACGTGCCGTGGCGCTTCGGCCTGGCCGGCTCGGCCTTCCTCAGCCGGCCGTTCCGCCGCGGCGTCCCCCGGTAGGGTGTGGCCGCGCCAGCGAGCGCACCATCCGGCCTGCGCCGCTGTCTGGTGGGGTGTGCTCGCGCAGCGAACGCCGTTGTTCCCCCGAAGGCCCCATGGTGCGCTCGCTGCGCGGGCACACGCTCGCCGCGACCCTCGCGGGCCCTCTTACTTCATCCGCACCGCCGTCTGCCCGCGCTCCAGGACGGTCGTGCCGTCGCGCAGCTCGGTGATCACCGTCGGCTGGCGCCGGGCGGGGCCGGCGCCCAGCGTGCGGGTGTCGGGCGCGCCGGCCATGACGGGCTCGGAGGGAATGACCGTGAACGTCGGCAGGTCCACCCGCGCGGCGGCCTGGGCCGGGACCAAGGCGACATTGCCCGCCACCTGGGTGTACGGCAGCCGGTTGGCGCGCGCCGTCTGCACGTCGGTCAGCAGCGGGGCGCTGCTGGTAGGCAGCCGCGATCGCGCCGGACGCTCCATGCGGATGGTGCCGGCCGGCACGTCGCTGGTGGCCGGACGCGCCACCTGCGCCAGCCGCACGGGGGTGCAGGCGCTGGTGGCGTCGAACACCATGTGGGCGCCCGGATGGCTGCGGCCCAGCGTGCGGTGCAGCGGCTCGCTCATGTCGACGGGCGGCTCGACACCCTGGTAGATGACGCGGTCGTTGCGGTCGTACACCGTGTAGCAGGCCATGGCATTGGCACCCGCCAGGGCGAGACCGCACAGCCATGCGAGTCGGATCGGTTTCATGATGGGCCTATCGCCGCCGGGGCGGCGCAAGTGGGGATGCGGCGATGCTGAGCCAGCGGGTTCCCGCTGCACGCAGGCCGATGCAGTGAAAGGTTGTCAGCCCGCTTCCCGCGCGGCTGGGCGGTCTACCAGTGGGCGGGCGAATGGCCGGGCGGCACCGACGGCCGCGTCCAGGCAGCCGGCGTGCGGCTGAGCCGGGCGCTGTGGCGCAGCGCCCGCAGGGCGCCGAAGCCGGAAGCGCTGGTCTCCAGCCAGGGCTCCAGCGCCGGCGGCTGCACCGCGAAGCCGTCCTCGATGCGGCCGAGCGCGCGCAGCCAGTGCGCCGTCTGCGCCAGCGAGACCTGCACATGCCAGCTGCCGCCTTCGCGCTGCTGCCGGTGCAGCGCCGCGGCGGCGCCGAAGGCGATGAGGTAGCCGGTGGCCTGGTCCAGGATCTGCATCGGCAGCGCCTTGGGCCGGTCGGGGTCGCCGGCCGCCTCGGCCTCGGCATGGTTGAAGCCGGCGGCAGCCTGCACCAGCGAATCGAAGCCGCGCCGCCCGGCCCAGGGGCCTTGCGTGCCGTAGGCCGACAGCGAGACGTACACCAGGCCCGGTCGGCGCCGCGCGGCGTCTTCCGCGCCGAAGCCCAGGCGCGCCAGGCCACCGGGCCGGTAGCCCTGCACGAACACCTGGGCCTCGTCCAGCAGCGCCGCCAGGGTGGCGGCGCCCGCGGGCGTGCGCAGGTCCACGTGGGCCGAGCGCTTGCCGCGGCTGGTTTCGGCGATGGCGTCGATGTTGGGCAGGTGGGGCGCGTTCACCAGCATCACGTCGGCGCCGTAGGCCGCCAGCGCCTTGCCGCCCACCGGGCCGGCCAGGATGCGCGTGAGGTCCAGCACCCGCACGCCCTCCAGCGGACGCTGGCCGGCAGCCAGCGGCGGCAGCGCGCGCGGCGGCGCGTCGCCGGTGCGGGTGAAGGTCATCAACGGCTGGGCCGCGATGGCCTGGCCGGGCGGGCTGGCATCCCATTGCGCGAAGGTGCGCAGCGCCGCGACCACCAGCCCGGCATCGGCGGCGGCCTGCTCGAAGGCGAAGGCATCCCAGCCCTGCAACGCGCGTTCGGCGTCGCCGCGCGCGGCCGTGGCCGGATCCAGCCCCAGCAGGCGCAGCGCGCCTTCGCGGTGGTGGCGGAAGTTCGCATGGATGCGCACCCAGCCGTCGCGGGCACGGTACAGGCCCGAGAACGGGTCCCACAGCGGCGGAACCCGACCGTCGATGCTGAACCAGCCGCTGCATTCGGCCGCGGCCTGCGCCATGTCGACGGCGACCTGCTGGCGCGGCGTGCCGCGCAGGTGGCCGAGTTCGCAGGCGGCCAGTGCCGCCGCCGCGATGGTGGACTGCGCCGCCGTGCCAACGGCAAAGGAGGAAGGAGTGACCGGGTCAGCCCCGGTGAGGATGGCGCCGTCCAGGGCCGGCCCGGGCAGCTGCGCCAGCTGCCAGAGTCCGGCCAGGGCGGCGCGCGCGTTCAACGCAGCAGCGTGACGCCGGTCCTGGACTGCACGAACTCGAAATCGACGCCAGGCGCCAGTTCGACCACCTTCAGGCCTTCCGGCGTGACGTCGAACACGCCCAGGTCGGTGATGATGCGGTCGACCACGCCCACGCCGGTCAGCGGCAGCGTGCACTGGGGCAGGATCTTCAGGTCCTCGGTGCCGTCCTTCTTCTTCGCCACGTGCTCCATCAGCACGATGACGCGCGGAACGCCGGCCACCAGGTCCATGGCGCCGCCCATGCCCTTGACCATCTTGCCCGGGATCATCCAGTTGGCCAGGTCGCCCTTTTCGCTGACCTGCATGGCGCCCAGGATGGACAGGTTGATCTTGCCGCCGCGGATCATGGCGAAGCTGTCGTGGCTGCCGAAGATGGCCGAGCCCTTGATGGTGGTGACGGTCTGCTTGCCGGCGTTGATCAGGTCGGCGTCGACCTCGTCCTCGGTCGGGAAGGGGCCGATGCCCAGCATGCCGTTCTCGGACTGCAGCCACACCTCCTTGTCGCCGGTGAAATTGGCCACCAGCGTCGGGATGCCGATGCCGAGGTTCACGTAGAAGCCGTCCTCGAGTTCCTGCGCCGCGCGGGCGGCCATCTGGTCTTGGGTCCAGGGCATGAAAGTCTCCTTAGCTGCGGACGGTGCGCTTCTCGATGCGCTTCTCGGGGTGCGGGTTGTGCACGATGCGGTGCACGTAGATGCCCGGCAGGTGGATGTCGTCCGGCGCCAGCTCGCCGACCTCGACGATCTTCTCCACCTCGACGATGCAGACCTTGCCGGCCATGGCGACGGCGGGATTGAAGTTGCGCGCCGTCAGGCGGAAGCGCAGGTTGCCGCTCTTGTCGGCGACGTCGGCCTTCACCAGCGCCACGTCCGGCACCAGCGAGCGCTCCATGACGTAGGTTTCGCCGTCGAACTCGCGCGTTTCCTTGCCTTCGGCCACCAGGGTGCCGACGCCGGTCTTGGTGAAGAAGGCCGGGATGCCGGCGCCGCCGGCGCGCAGCTTCTCGGCCAGCGTGCCCTGCGGCGTGAACTCCAGCTCCAGTTCGCCGGCCAGGTACTGGCGCTCGAACTCCTTGTTCTCGCCGACGTAGGAGGAGATCATCTTGCGGATCTGCCGCGTCTCCAGCAGCTTGCCGAGGCCGAAGCCGTCGACGCCCGCGTTGTTGGAGATGACCGTCAAATCCTTCACGCCGGTGGCCTTCAGCGCCTCGATCAGCGCCTCGGGGATGCCGCACAGGCCGAAGCCGCCGACGGCCATCAGCTGGCCGCTGCGCACGACGTCGTCCAGGGCCGCCGCCGCATTGGGATAGATCTTGTTCACGCTGTCTCCTGCAAAAGAGGGGTTGCCGCCGCGGCCGCAGGCCCGGTTGGGCGCTACGATACTACCTAGCCTGTTACGTAGTAATCCCTAGAGTCCGATCCGGATGGAAGTCGACTACCGGCTGGCCTTCGAGCTCGCCCCCGTGGGACTGTGCGTCTCGCGCAACCGCGCCATCGTCGATTGCAATGCGCAGCTGTGCGAAATGTTCGGCTGGTCGCGCGAGGTCCTGGTCGGCCAGTCCTTCCTGGTGCTCTACCCCAGTGCCGACGAATACGAACGGCAGGGCGCGCGCATGGCGCCCATCCTCAATACGCGCGGGCATTACGCCGACGACCGCATCATGAAGCGCGCCAGCGGCGAGGTGTTCTGGTGCCATGTCAGCGGCCGCGCCCTCAACCGCGAGGATCCCCACGGCGCGGGCATCTGGTCGTTCGAGGACCTGAGCGAACAGCGGCCGGTGAAGGCCGAACTGACGGCGCGCGAGCGCGAGGTGGCGGCGCAGTTGCTGGACGGCCTGACCTCCAAGGAGATCGGCAGGGCGCTGGGCATCAGCCACCGCACGGTGGAGATCTACCGCGCGCGCCTGATGCGCAAGTTCAAGGCGAGCACGACCGCCGACCTGGTGCACAAGCTGATGGCCGGCGTGTGAGGCCGCGCGACCCCTCGCACGCGCGGCCGCCCGATCAGAATTCCCCGAACAACTGCCGCTTGCGCTGCGCATACCAGTTGCGCAGGCAGGCCTGGTCGCTGCCGCAGGCGTTGCGCTGCGCCAGCGCCTGCTGGTGCCGGGCCTGCACGCCCCCCGGATCGCGGCTGACCGCACGGGCCTGCTGGTACAGGCGCTGCAGGTCGGCGTCGACGCCGGCCAGGTCCTCGCCGGGCGCGGGCGGCCGCTCGGCCAGCGACACCCGCGCCGCCCCCATG
>JAEZKX010000019.1 GCA_023436025.1 Pseudomonadota bacterium
ATCGTCGCCAGCTACCGGCGCTGGGACCGGCCGCTCGCCGCTCCCTGAGCCGCACGCCCCGGCCCGCGGGGCGGGTGCGTTATCGGCGCGTGCGTGTCGCGGGGCCTCGTCCTCATGCCGGGCATACCGGCCGCAGGCCACGCTTGCCGGCTCCTGCGCCCGATGGAACCGCCATGCCCGCCATGCTCGCCGACAGCATCGTTGCGTCCGCGCCTTCGCCGGCCATGGCCGAGCCGGTCGTCCCGTTCGTCGACGATCCCCGCGTCCATGCGCCCCACGAGCTGGCCAGCCTGCAGGCCGCCGCCACCCGGCTGTCGGCGCTGCTGGGCCGCGCCGCGCCGGGCGTGGCGCAGGCGACCTACTGGCTGCCGGTCCGCACCCTGCTGCAGCAGGAGGCCGAGCGCCTGGGGATCGTCGACGAGGCCGGCTTCTGGGGCGGGGTGGTCCCGCATGCCTTCGTCGGCACCAAGCTCGTCAGCCATCCCTGCTGGCCGGGGGCGCAGGCGCCGGCCGGCTGGCGCGACGTACCAGGCGTACAGGACCATACCCTGCCGGGCTGGTCGGTGATTTCCCGCGAGGATGCCGTCGCGGCCTGCGCCGACCTGCTCGCCGGGGGGCCGGTGCGGGCCAAGAGTCCCTACGCGCGCGGCGGCAACGGGCAGGCGGTGATGACCGACCTGGAGCAGGCCCGCGAGCGCTTCGCCTCGCCCTCGATGGCCGGCATCGAGCACGGCCTGGTGGTCGAGCGCGACCTGGTCGAGTCGGCCACCTACGGCGTGGGCATGGCGCGGGTTGGCGCGCATGTGATCGCCTATCACGGGACCCAGCGCAGCGTGCTCGACCATCGCGGCGAGCGCGTGTACGGCGGTTCGCGGCTCACCGTCTTCCGCGGCACGCTGGCGCAGCTGTGCCGGGCGCTGCCGCCGGGCGAAGCGCGCGAGGCGGTCGCCGTGGCCATGGGTTACGACCACGCGGTGCGCAGCGCCTATCCGGTGCTGGCCTCGCGCTGCAACTACGACGTCATCGCCGGCCGTTCGCGCGATGGGCGGCGCCACTGCGGCGTGCTCGAACAGTCCTGGCGTTTCGGTGGCGCCAGCATGGCCGAGGTGCTGGCGATGGAGCGCTTCGCGCACGATCCGTCGCTGGCCTGGGTGGTGGCCGAGACCGTGGAGCGCTACGACCACCAGCCCCCGCCCGCGGGCGCGGTGCTGCTCTGGCCGGGCGACGCGCACTCGCCCTGCAAGTACGCCAGGATCCTCGACGATGGATGTTGAGCTGGACAACCTCGACATCGAGGTCGCCCATGGCCAGACCGTCGAAGCCACCCTGCTGGCCCCGCAGCGGGCGCTGCCGGGCGTGCTGTTCGTGCACGGCTGGGGCGGCAGCCAGACCCAGGACCTGAGCCGCGCGCGCGAGGTCGCCGCGCTGGGCTGCGTGTGCCTGACCTTCGACCTGCGCGGCCACCGCGCCGACGGCGCCAGTCGCGAGACCGTCTCGCGCGCCGACAACCTGCACGACCTGTGCGCCTGCTACGACTGGCTGGCCGCGCACCCGGACGTGGATGCCGAGTCGGTGGCGGTGGTCGGGGTGAGCTACGGCGGCTACCTTGCGGCGATCCTCTCGGGCATGCGCCAGGTGCGCTGGCTGGCCTTGCGCACGCCGGCGTTGTACCTGGACCGGAACTGGGATCTGCCCAAGCGTCGCCTGCACGACGACCCCGCGCTGGCCGCGTACCGCAACGGCCCCGTGCGCGCGGAGGACAACCGCGCGCTGCGCGCCTGTACCCGCTTCACCGGCGACGCCCTGCTGGTGGAGGCCGGCCACGACCGCATCATCCCGCGCCAGGTGATCGACAACTATGCCGCCGCCTTTCCCCGGGCGCGGTCGATGACCCGCCGGCTGATCGGCGAGGCCGACCACGGCTTCAGCGACAAGGCCGCGCAGCGCCGGTACAGCGACGTGCTGCTGGCCTGGATGACCGAGATGATCCTCGGCCATCGCGGTGCGATCGCCGCCAGCAGGGTGCGCGCCTACAAGGACGCCCGGCGCGCGCGTGCGCCCGCCCCCGCGGATGCCGGCGAGGCGGAGGCAATGCGTTCATGAATCGCACGCGCCGTTCAGTCGGCGGCGCTGCATTGACGGCTCGTGCACCGCGGGCGGCGTAGAAACGATGCATCCGGCGCTGCCGGCCAGCGCAAGACACTTCCGAATCAAGGGCGCCCCATGGATACGTATTCGCTCTCCCGCAACTCCGGCGACACGGGCATGTTCCCGATCGCCTACGAAGAAGAGGACCCCGCGTCCCTGGAACTGTTCCGCGACCTGCTGCATCGCAGCCTGTCGATCGAGGACGACACGCGCTTCTGGGATTACCTCGAGCAGGGCATCCGCACCATCGAGCGCGACATGAGCCCCGAGGCCGTGGCCCGTTTCGAATACGCCGCCGACTACGTGCTGGTGTTCCACGGCATGCCGAGCTGGACCTCGATGAAGCACCGCAACGGCAACCCCGCGACCGTCCCCGGCGTGGAGGCGCAGCCGGCCTTCGGTACGGCCTGATCGCACGGCGTGGCGTTTCTCGCCTCCTTGACGCGGCCCGCGGCTAACGTGTCCGTCCCCCTGGACGGACCATCCGGATGATCGATGTGGCGATTGTGGGCGGCGGGCCGGCCGGGCTGACCGCCGCCGTCTACCTGCAGCGGTTCCATCGCTCCTGCGTGGTGCTCGACAGCGGCCAGAGCCGTGCGCGCTGGATTCCCGAGAGCAACAATTGCCCCGGCTTCCCCGGCGGCATCTCCGGCACCGACCTGCTCAGGCGCCTGCATGCCCAGGCCGCCCAGGCCGAGGTGCCGATCGAACGTGTGCGCGTGCAGCGCATCGCCCCGGCCGGGGACGGTTTCCGCGTCGAGGCCGAAGGCCGCACTTGGAGCGCGCGCATGGTGTTCATCGCCACCGGCCTGCGCGACCGCCTGCCCGGGGAGTGGGCCGAGCAGGCGCTGGCCTGCGGGGCCTTACGGCTGTGCCCGATCTGCGACGCCTTCGAGGCCAACGATGCCCGCATCGGCGTGTACGGCGCGGCCGCGGACATCGGCTCGCACGCACGGTTCCTGCGGGCGTTGTCGGGCGTGGTCTGGGCACTGCCGGCCGTTGTGGGCGACGGCGGGGAGGATGGCCAGGCCGCGCGCGAGGCCGGAGTGCGCTGGCTCGGTCCCGGCGCACTGCTGTTCGACGGCGAGCGCTGCAGCTTCCGCCAGGGCGCGGAAGTGGTGGGGTTCGAC
>JAEZKX010000024.1 GCA_023436025.1 Pseudomonadota bacterium
CGCCGTCCGGGCCGACTTGCGGGCTGCGGCCACCTTGGCCTTGGCCTTCGGCCGGGCCGGCGCGCGGGCGGCGGCTGGCGCCTCGTTGAACTGGCGGATGAAGTCGCGCACCTGCGGGTAGACCACCTCGCGCCAGCGGCGGCCGCTGAAGATGCCGTAGTGGCCCGCGCCCTCCACTTCGATGTGCTTCTGGCGCGACTTGGGCACGCCGGTGCACAGCGCATGCGCCGCCTCGGTCTGGCCGGAGCCGGAGATGTCGTCGAGCTCGCCCTCGATGGTGAGGTGCGCCGTGGTCGTGATGTCCTGCGGCCGTACCCGTTCGAGCTTGCCGTCGACGCCGCGCACGTCCCAGTTGCCGTGCACCAGGCGGAACTCCTGGAACACCGTGCGGATGGTCTCCAGGTAGTAGTCGGCGTCCATGTCGAGCACGGCGTTGTACTCGTCATAGAACTTGCGGTGGGCGTCGGCGGAGGCGTCGTCGCCGGCGATCAGGTGCTTGAAGTAGTCGTAGTGGCTCGACAGGTGGCGGTCGGGGTTCATCGCCACGAAGCCCGAATGCTGCAGGAAGCCGGGGTACACGCGGCGGCCGGCGCCCGGGAAGCTGGTCGGAACGCGGTAGATCACGTTGTTCTCGAACCATTCGTAGCTCTTGTTCATCGCCAGGTTGTTCACCGCGGTGGGCGACTTGCGCGCGTCGATGGGGCCACCCATCATGGTCATGGTCAGCGGCGTGGTCTCGCCGCGCGAGGCCATCAGCGACACGGCGGCCAGCACCGGCACGGTGGGCTGGCACACGCTGATCACGTGGCAGTTGCCGTACTGCGCCTGCAGGTGGCGGATGAACTCCTGCACGTAGTTGACGTAGTCGTCCAGGTGGAAGGCGCCGTCTTCCAGCGGCACCATGCGGGCGTTCTTCCAGTCGGTGATGTAGACCTTGTGGTCGCGCAGCAGGGAGCGCACGGTATCGCGCAGCAGGGTGGCATAGTGGCCCGACAGGGGCGCCACCACCAGCACGGCCGGCTGGCGCTTCATCTTCTCCAGGGTGGCGGGCTGGTCCGAGAAGCGCTTGAAGCGGCGCAGCTCGCAAAACGGCTTGTCGAGCTCCACCGATTCGTGGATGACCACCGAGGTGCCGTCGACGTCGACGGTTTTGATGTTGAACTCGGGCTTTTCGTAGTCCTTGCCCAGCCGGTAGAACAGGTCGTAGCCGGCCGAGATGCGCTGCGACAGGGGATGTTGCGCGAACGGGGACAGCGGGTTGCTGTACAGCTTGGCCGCCGCTTGCGCGAAGTCGGCGAACGGCTCCATGAGCGAGCGCTGCGCTTCGTAGATCTGGTAGAGCATGCGGATCCCGGGTTGTTGCAGTGCAATATACCAGCGCAAGGCCAAGCCTGCTCGGGGGAAACCACGGATGGGATGGGCGGCGTGGCGGGGGCCGCCGCGGCCCGCTCCCGGGCTCAGATCGCCTGCATCACCGAAGGCCCGACCGCATGGGCGCCGGCCGGCGGCTCCAGCCCGAGCATGGCCCGGCCCACGGCCTCGGCCACCTCGATCCCGTCCACGCCCGCCGACATGATGCCGCCGGCATAGCCCGCGCCTTCGCCAGCGGGGTAGAGGCCGCGCACATTGAGGCTTTCGTAGGCGCGGTTGCGCGTGATCCGCAAGGGCGACGACGTGCGCGTCTCGACGCCGGTCAGCACGGCGTCGGCCATGGAGAAGCCGGCGATCTGCCGCTCGAAGGCGGGCAGGGCCTCGCGGATCGCGTCCAGGGCGTAGTCGGGCAGGCTGCCGAACCCGGGCTGCGCCAGGTCGGTCAGGCGCACGCCGGGCTTGTACGAGGGCTGGACGCTGCCCAGCACGCGGCTGCGCTGGCGCTTGAGGAAGTCGCCCACCAGCTGGCCGGGCGCCTGGTAGCCGCCTTCGCCCAGTTCATAGGCGCGGCTTTCCCAGATGCGCTGGAAGCGCATGCCATCCAGCGGATCGACCGGACCGTCGGCGCGGCCGTCCTGCCGGTAGTCCTGCGGCGAGATTCCCACCACGATGCCGGCATTGGCATTGCGCTCGTTGCGCGAGTACTGGCTCATGCCGTTGGTGACCACGCGTTGCGGCTCCGAGGTGGCCGCCACCACGGTGCCGCCCGGGCACATGCAGAAGCTGTAGACGCTGCGCCCGTTCTTCGCGTGGTGCACCAGCTTGTAGTCGGCCGCGCCCAGGATGGGGTTGCCGGCGTTCGGCCCGAAGCGGGCACGGTCGATCACGCCTTGCGGATGCTCGATGCGGAACCCGATGGAAAACGGCTTGGCTTCCAGGAACACGCCGCGATGCTGCAGCATGGCGAAGGTGTCGCGCGCGCTGTGGCCCAGGGCCAGCACCGCATGGTCGGCGCGCAGCTGCTCGCCGGAGGCCAGGGTCACGCCGCGCAGCCGCAGGGCCTCGCCTTCGGGTTCCAGGTGCAGGTCGGTGACCTGCTGGCCGAAGCGGATCTCGCCGCCGAGCGCCACGATCTCGGCGCGCATCTTCTCCACCATGCTGACCAGCCGGAAGGTGCCGATGTGCGGCTTGCTGACGAACAGGATCTCCTCGGGCGCGCCGGCCTTGACGAACTCGGTCAGCACCTTGCGCGTGAGGTGGCGCGGATCGCTGATCTGGCTCCACAGCTTGCCGTCGCTGAAGGTGCCGGCGCCGCCTTCGCCGAACTGCACGTTCGACTGCGGATCCAGCACGCCGCGTCGCCACAGGCCCCAGGTGTCCTGGGTGCGCTGGCGCACCTCCTTGCCGCGTTCCAGCACGATGGGCCGCAGGCCCATCTGCGCCAGGATCAGGGCGGCGAAGATGCCGCAGGGGCCGAAGCCGATCACCAGCGGCCGCGGCTTCTGCTGGGCGAAGAAGTCCGCCGGCGCGTGGCCGACGAAGCGGTAGCGGGTGTCCGGCGCCGGGCGCAGATGGGCGTCGCCGGCCTTGGCGGCCAGCACCGCGGCCTCGTCGCGCACCTCGCAGTCCACCGTGTAGATCAGGACGATGGCGCTCTTCTTGCGCGCGTCGTAGGCGCGGCGGAACACGGTGAAGGCGCGCAGGTCGGCATCGGCGATGCCCAGGCGGCGCACGATGGCGGGCCGCAGCGCGTCTTCGGCATGGTCCAGCGGCAGCCGGAGTTCGGTGATCCTCAACATGGAAAAAGCCTGGCCCTGAATGCAAGACGCCGCCCGGAGGCGGCTGCCGTGGATTATCGCCCAGCGGACTGCGCCGCGGCCCAGCGCAGGGCGCCGGCGGCGGCATGGCGCCCGGTCGCCAGGCTGGCCGTCAGCAGGTAGCCGCCGGTGGGCGCCTCCCAGTCCAGCATCTCGCCGGCGCAGAACACGCCGGGCAGGGCGCGCAGCATGCCCTGGCCGTCCAGGGCCTCGAAGGCCACGCCGCCGGCGGTGCTGATCGCCTCGTCGATCGGGCGCGGCCGCGCCAGCGGGACGGGCAGGGCCTTGAGCGCTTCGGCCAGCTGCACCGGATCGGCCAGTTGCTGCGGCTGCAGCAGCTCGTGCACCAGCGCCATCTTCACGCCGTGCAGGCCCAGGCGGCTCTTCAGGTGGGTCGACAGGCTGCGCGGCCCGCGTGGGCGCCGCACCTCGGCCAGCACCTGGGCGGCGTCGTGCTGCGGCAGCAGGTCCAGCAGCCAGGTCGCCTGGCCCTCGGCGGCGATGCGCTCGCGCAAGGCGGCGCTGAAGGCATAGACCAGGCTGCCTTCGATGCCGGTGTCGGTGACGACGAATTCGCCTTGTTGCGCACGCGCGGCGCCCGGCAGGCGGGCGGCCACGGTCTTGACCGGCTGGCCGGCGAAGCGTTGGCGCAGGTGCGCGCTCCAGCCGTCGCGGCCCGGCGCGGTGGGCGCGAC
>JAEZKX010000028.1 GCA_023436025.1 Pseudomonadota bacterium
GCCTTCGGCCTTGGCTGGTCCGGCCATGGGCTCTGGCGTGAGCGGCAGCCCGGTGCCGCGGTGGCGCAGGCGCGCGGCACCAGCGAGTTCGCGCGCCAGGCGCTGCTCGCACATGCGGTCTACCTGCCCGAGCAGCGCCACCCGGTGGAAGTGGAGGCGGCGCAGCAGGAGCACCTGGTGCAATGGCTGTCGCGCCGCCTGGGGCGGCCGCTGAAGGTGCCGGATCTCTCGGGGCTGGGCTACACCTTGGTGGGCGGCCGGCTGCTACCGGGCGAGAAAGGGGCCCGCGCGCAGTTCATGTACCAGTCCGCGGCCGGCGAGCGCATCACGCTCTACCTGGGCGCCGTCGACCCCGCACCCGGCCTCGCCGAGACCGCCTTCCGCTTCACCGTCGATGGACCGGTGGCGAGCTTCTACTGGGTGGACCAGGGCTTCGGATACGCGCTGGCCGGCAAGCTGCCCAGGCAGCGTTTGCTGGGGCTGGCGGAGGCGGTCTACAGCCAGCTGTGAGGCGCGTGGCGTGGCCTGCGGGTGTGCGCCGCGCTGCGCGCACCGGTGGCGCATGCAAGGTCGTGGAGCGCCAGGGCGACGGTGCGATCGCCGCGGACCACACGATCCGAAAAGCGCCTAGACCAGGCCCCGCAGCGGATGCGCATGCGCCGGCCACGGGCTCTCGAAGAACGCCGCCACCATTGCCGGCGTCACATCCTCGATCCGCGCCGGGTTCCAGCGCGGCGCATGGTCCTTGTCGATGGCCAGGGCGCGGATGCCCTCGACGGTCTCGCTGTCGGCGCCGCGGCGCAGCTGGAAGCAGTTGCGCACCAGGTCGCGCTCCATCCGCAGGTCTTCGGCCAGTGCCAGTCCCCGCGCGCGCCGCACCTGCTCGAGCGTGACGTGCAGCATCAGCGGCGAGCGTTTGCGCAGCAGCGCGGCGGTCTCGCGTGCCCAGGGCAGGTCCTCCGCCTCCAGGGCCGCGACGATGGCGCCCACCGTCGGCAGTCCGAAGAAGCGATCGATGGCCTGTCGGTGCGGCGCCAGCAGGCCGCTTTCGGCCGCCGGGCGCGCAAGCCGCTCGCGCAGGGCAGCCAGGCCCGCCGTTCCATCGGACGCGAGGCCGTCCCAGGCGGCCGCGAGCGCGTCCACCGGCAGCTCGCCATCGGCCAAGCCCGCTGCCAGGGCATCGACTGCGCCCATCACCTGGCCGGTGAGCGCCAGGTACTCGCCCAGGTGGCCGGGGCAGCGGGCCAGGAACCAGCCGCCGCCGACGTCGGGGAACAGGCCGATGCCGGTCTCCGGCATCGCCATCTTGGTGCGCGCAGTGACGATGCGCAGGGTGTTGGCGCCGCCGTGCCCCGAGATGCCCATGCCGCCGCCCATGGCGACACCGTCCATGAATACGACGTAGGGCTTGGGATAGCCGTGCACCAGGTGGTTGAGGGTGTATTCCTCGGTGAAGAAGTCCTCGGTGCGGACGTCGCCGGACAGCGCCGCCGCATGGAAGAAACGGATGTCGCCGCCGGCGCAGAGCGCGCCGAAGGGTCCTTCGCGGCCCGTGCCGCGCAGCGCGACCAGCTGCACGCGCGGGTCGTCGCGCCAGGCCAAAAGCGCGGCCGTGAGGTCGCGGACCATGTCCAGCGACAGGGCATTTAGCGCCCTGGGGCGGTTGAGCGTCAGCAGGCCGGCGGCCCCGCGGATTTCGGCAATGACTTCTTGGTTCACGTGTGCTGTTTCCATCCAGCCAGTTCGTTGAGGATCAGCGCGCCGATCACCAGCGCGCCACCGGCCAGCACCGTCTGGCCCGGGATTTCGTCGGCTCCCACCCAGGCCAGCAGGATGCCGAAGATCACTTCCAGCAGCGCCAGCAGCGCGATCTCGGGCGCCTTGAGCACCCGGGCGCAGACCACCGCCAGCGCGCAGGGAATGGCCAGCTGCACCAGTCCCAGCAGCGCCAGCAGCCCGACGTCGTGCGGCGACGCGCGCAGCGGCATGGCCAGTGGCAGCGTGACCAGCGAGGAGATCACCGCGCCGACCAGCACGGCGGGCACCAGGTCGACGTTCTGCCCCTGGGCGTGGGCGCGTTGCGTGACCGTCCAGTTGATGGCCCCGGCCAGCGGCACGCACATGGCCACCACGGTGCCGGCCAGCTGGCCGCCTTGCATCTGGGTGCCGTACATCCAGCCGATGCCGGCGCCGGCCACGGCAATGGCGGCCCAGGTGCGCAGCGGAATGTGGTGGCCGATGAAGATGCGCGCGACGAGCGCGGTGAGGAAAGGCCCGATGGCCATGGTGACCAGCACGTTGGCCACGCTGGTGAGCGTGAGCGCCACCATGAAGGCGGTGAACATGATGCTCCAGCAAACGCCGGACAGCCACAGCGGCCAGCCGCCGCGCCGCAGCTTGGCGAACACCTCGCGCCCCTGGAAGAACGGCAGGATCACCAGCAGCGACAGCACCGTGAAGAAGCTGCGCCAGAAGGTCACCTCGAAGCTGCGCGCGTGCTCCAGGTGGCGGGTGACGACCCCGGCGATGGACCACATCAGGGTCACCGCGATCATCAGGAAGACGGCCTTCGTGTGCGTCAGTCTCACGGTCCCCTCGCTGTCCTTGTCGTGGATCGAGCCGGGTCACATGACGGACAGCCGGACGCAAAAGTCGCAAAGGTCCGCAAAAGTCGCAGAAGGAATCCTTGGATCCCTCCGCGACTTCTGCGAAGCTTTTGCGACTTCCTGCGTCCGGCTGCCCGCTCCCGGATGACCGCGATATTACGCTGCTTCGCGCAGCGCGCGCTTGCGCTCGTGCTCCTTCAGGAAGCGCTTGCGCAGGCGGATCGACTTGGGCGTGATTTCCACCAGCTCGTCGTCCTCGATGAACTCCACGCCGTACTCCAGCGTCAGGTCGATCGGGGGCGTGATCTTGATCGCGTCTTCCTTGCCCGAGACGCGGAAGTTGGTCAGCTGCTTGGTGCGCGTGGCGTTGACCACCAGGTCGTTGTCACGGTTGTGCACGCCGACGATCATGCCTTCGTACACCGGATCGTTGGCCTTGACGAACATGCGGCCGCGGTCGTCCAACTTGCCCAGCGCGTAGGTGAAGATCTCGCCGTCGTCCATGGAGATCAGCACGCCGTTCTTGCGGCTGGCGATCTCGCCCTTGAACGGCTCGTAGCCGTCGAAGATGTTGGAGATCAGGCCCGAGCCGCGCGTCAGGTTCAGAAACTCGTTGGTGAAGCCGATCAGGCCCCGGGCCGGGATGCGGTATTCCAGGCGCACGCGGCCACGGCCGTCGGGCTCCATGTTCACCAGTTCGCCCTTGCGTTCGCCCAGCGCCTGCATCACGCCGCCCTGGTGGCTTTCCTCGATGTCGGCCGTCACCAGCTCGATCGGCTCGTGCCTGACGCCGTCGATGGTCTTGAACACCACGCGCGGCTTGGACACCGCCAGCTCGTAGCCTTCGCGGCGCATGTTCTCCAGCAGGATGGTCAGGTGCAGTTCCCCACGGCCCGACACCTCGAAGATGCCGTCCTCGTCGGTCTCGCGCACGCGCAGGGCCACGTTGGACTGCAGTTCCTTCTGCAGCCGGTCCCAGATCTGGCGGCTGGTGACGAACTTGCCTTCGCGGCCGGCCAGCGGGCTGGTGTTGACGCAGAAGTTCATCGTCAGCGTCGGCTCGTCGATCTTGAGCATCGGCAGCGGCGCCGGGTTCTGCGGGTCGGTCAGCGTCACGCCGATGCCGATCTCCTCGATGCCGTTGACCAGCACGATGTGGCCGGGACCGGCTTCGGTGACCTGCACGCGGTCCAGGCCCTGGAAGGTCAGCACCTGGTTGACGCGGCCCTTGAACTGCTTGCCGTCCGGGCCTTCCATCACCAGCACGTCTACCATGGGGCGCAGCGTGCCCTGGTTGATGCGGCCCACGCCGATGCGCCCGACGAAGCTGTTGTAGTCCAGCGCCGAGATCTGCAGCTGCAGCGGCGCTTGCGGGTCGCCCTTGTGCTCCGGCACGTGCTTGAGGACGGTGTCGAACAGCGCCGACATGTCCGCACCCCACTGCGCGCCCGGCTCGCCCTCTTCCAGCGACGACCAGCCGTTGATGCCCGAGGCGTAGACCACCGGGAAGTCGAGCTGGTCGTCGGTGGCGCCGAGCTTGTCGAACAGGTCGAAGGCGGCGTTGATCACCTTGTCGGGGTTGGCGCCCGGTTTGTCGACCTTGTTCACCACCACGATGGGGCGCAGGCCCAGGGCCAGCGCCTTCTTGGTGACGAAGCGGGTCTGCGGCATCGGGCCTTCCTGGGCGTCGATCAGCAGCAGCACGCCGTCGACCATGGACAGGGCGCGCTCCACTTCCCCGCCGAAGTCCGCGTGGCCGGGCGTGTCGACGATGTTGATGTGCGTGCCCTTCCAGCTCACGGCGCAGTTCTTCGCCAGGATGGTGATGCCGCGTTCGCGTTCGATGGCGTTGTTGTCCATCACGGTGTCCTGCACCTTTTCGTGCTCGGCGAAGGTGCCGGACTGGCGCAGGAGCTGGTCGACCATGGTGGTCTTGCCATGGTCGACGTGGGCGATGATGGCGATGTTGCGGATTTGCGTGGTCATGGGGATACAGGCTCCTCCGAGCCCAGGATTTGGTGGATTTCGACAGGGCTCAGGAGACGGGACGGAATCAGCTCACCGCCCTGGACGTGGGCTGTTCCGAGAAGGGAATGGGGGGCGTCGGCGAACACGGCGACCTGGTCGGCGTTGGCCCAGGCTCCGCGC
Organism: Pseudomonadota bacterium; assembly: GCA_023436025.1. Taxonomy (GTDB): domain Bacteria; phylum Pseudomonadota; class Gammaproteobacteria; order Burkholderiales; family Burkholderiaceae_C; genus Ramlibacter. Next base: position 4,755 of record JAEZKX010000028.1, read on the forward strand.
CTGCGCACGCCGCTGAGGAAACGCCCTGCATCTTCCGTGCCCAGCGTGACGCGGACATGACCCGGCAGCAGCGAATCGACCGGCAGCAGGCGCGCCAGCCTGTCTGATTCGCCCAGCGCCTCGAGTTCCGCCAGCGTGACGCAACGGTCCACGCCGAAAGGGCCGGTGGCAATTCTTCGCAGGGAAGCCAGGTGGGCGCCGCAACCCAGCGCCGCGCCGATGTCTTCGCCCAGCGTGCGGATGTAGGTGCCCTTGCTGACGCGCGCCTCGATCTTCAGCAGGGTCGGCTCCACCAGGCTCAGGCGCAGGTCGTGGATGGTGACCGCGCGGGCCTCCCGCTCGACGTCGATGCCGGCCCGCGCGTATTCGTACAGGGCGCGGCCATCGCGCTTGAGCGCGCTGTGCATGGGCGGCACCTGCCGGATCGGGCCGGTGAAGCGGGCCTGCACCGCCGCCAGCTGTTCGGGCGTGAAGGCCGGCACTTCGCGGCGGTCGACGACCTCGCCCTCGCTGTCGCCGCTGGTGGTGCGCACGCCCAGGCGCGCCTCGGCCACGTAGGCCTTGTCTGCGTCCAGGTGGAGCTGGCTGAACTTGGTGGCGGCGCCGAAGCACAGCGGCAGCACGCCGGTGGCCATGGGGTCCAGCGTGCCGGTGTGGCCGGCCTTTTCGGCGCGCAGCAGCCACTTGGCCTTCTGCAAGGCATCGTTGCTGGAAAGACCCAGCGGTTTGTCGAGCAGCAACACCCCATGCACAGGGCGCCGCTGCACCCTTGTGCGTGGCGCGTTCACGGCTAGTCCTCCTTGGAACGGGAAGAAACTGCCTTGGCGATCAGCGCATTCATGTCGGCCGCGCGCTCGGTGGTGCGGTCGAAATGGAAGTGCAGCGTGGGCACGGTGTGGATGTGCAGGCGCTTGAACAGGCCGTTGCGCAGGAAGCCCGCGGCCTGGTTCAGGGCCTCTTCGGTTTCCTTCGGATCGCCGACCAGGATGCTGAAGAACACCTTGGCATGCGCGTAGTCCGGCGTGACCTCCACCGCATTGATGGTGACCATGCCCACCCGCGGGTCCTTCAACTCGCGGGCGATCAGCTCCGACAGGTCGCGCTGGATCTGGTCCGCGATCTGGTAGCTGCGGTTGGGCTTGGACGATTTCTTGGGCATGGGGATACGGGATCGGACGACCGGACGCAAAGGTCGCAAAAACTTCGCAAAGGTCGCAAAAGAAGCCAGGAATCCTTGATGGATGTCCTTTTGCGACCTTTGCGGAACCTTTGCGACTTTTGCGTCCGGCTGTCCGACTCCTGCTGCTTACAACGTGCGCGCGATTTCCTTGACTTCGAAGAATTCGAGCTGGTCGCCTTCCTTGATGTCGTTGTAGTTCTTCAGCTTGATACCGCACTCGAAGCCTTCCTTGACTTCGCGCACGTCGTCCTTCATCCGCTTGAGCGACTCGAGTTCGCCCGTGTAGATCACCACGTTGTCGCGCAGCAGGCGGAAGTGCGCGTTGCGGGTGACCAGGCCGGACGTGATCATGCAGCCGGCCACCGTGCCGATCTTGGACGCCACGAACACCGTGCGGATCTCGGCCGAGCCGATGACCTCTTCGCGCTTCTCCGGCGCCAGCATCCCCGACATGGCGGCCTTCAGCTCGTCGACCGCGTCGTAGATGATGTTGTAGTAGCGGATGTCGATGCCGTTGCCTTCGGCCAGCTTGCGCGCGCCCGAATCGGCACGCACGTTGAAGCCGATGATCAGCGCCTTGGAGGCGATGGCCAGGTTGACGTCCGATTCGCTGATGCCGCCGACGGCCGCGTAGACCATCTGCACCTTCACTTCCTCGTTGGAAAGCTTCAGCAGCGACTGCGCCAGCGCTTCCTGCGAACCCTGCACGTCGGCCTTGACGATGATCGGCAGGGTCTTCACCTCGCCCGCCGTCATTTCCGAGAACATGTTCTCCAGCTTGGCGGCCTGTTGCTTGGCCAGCTTGGTGTTGCGGAACTTGCCGGCACGGTAGGTGGCGATCTCGCGCGCGCGGCGCTCGTCCGTCATCACCATGAACTCGTCGCCGGCCTGCGGCACCTCGGTCAGGCCCTGGATCTCGACCGGGATCGACGGACCCGCGGTCTTGATGGGGCGGCCGTTCTCGTCGAGCATGGCGCGCACGCGACCATAGGTCTGGCCGGCCAGCACCACGTCGCCGGTCTTCAGCGTGCCGGACTGCACCAGCACCGTCGCCACCGGGCCGCGGCCCTTGTCCAGCTGCGCCTCGATGACCAGGCCCTTGGCGGCGGCATCCACCGGCGCCTTGAGTTCCAGCACTTCGGCCTGCAGCAGCACCTGCTCCAGCAGGTCGTCCACGCCCTGGCCCGTGCGGGCCGAGACGTTGACGAAGGGCGAGTCGCCGCCGTATTCCTCGGGCACGACTTCCTCGGCCACCAGCTCCTGGCGCACGCGCTCGGGGTTGGCATCGGGCTTGTCGATCTTGTTGACCGCCACCACGATGGGAACGCCGGCCGCCTTGGCGTGCTTCACGGCTTCCTTGGTCTGCGGCATGACGCCGTCGTCGGCCGCCACCACCAAGATGACGATGTCCGTCGCCTGGGCGCCGCGCGCCCGCATGGCGGTGAACGCCTCGTGGCCCGGGGTGTCCAGGAAGGAGATCACGCCACGCGGGGTCTCGACGTGGTAGGCGCCGATATGCTGCGTGATGCCGCCGGCCTCGCCCGCCGCCACCTTGGCGCGGCGGATGTAGTCCAGCAGCGAGGTCTTGCCGTGGTCGACGTGGCCCATGACGGTGACCACCGGCGCGCGCGGCAGGGCTTCCGCCTGCGACTGCGACACCTCTTCCTCGGTGAAGGCCTCCGGATCGTCGAGCGCCGCGGTCACGGCCTTGTGGCCCATTTCCTCGACCACGATCATGGCCGTGTCCTGGTCCAGCGACTGGTTGATGGTGACCAGCTGGCCCATCTTCATCAGCGCCTTGATCACTTCGGACGCCTTGATGGCCATCTTGTGCGCGAGCTCGGCGACGGTGATGGTCTCGGGCACGTGCACTTCGATGACGCGCTGCTCCTGCGGCGCCGATTGCGAATGGTGGTCGTCGCGGTCGCGATGGTCGCGCCGGCCGCCACGGGGGCCGCCGCGCCACGAGTTGCGGCCGACGCCGCCGGACGCATCGCCGCGGGTCTTGATTTCTTTCTTCTTGGACGGGTCGTTGGCCCAGCTGGAGGACAGCTTGGCCGACTTCACTTCCTTGCCCGCACCGGGGCCCGCGGGCGCGGCGGGAGCGCCAGGCGCGCGCGCGGCCGTGGCCGGCTTGTGCAGCGTGCCCTTGACGCCCGGCTTGGCCGGTTCCGGCGCCTTGGCCACCGGCTTCTCCGGCGGCTTGGCGATCAGCACCTTCTTGGGCGCGCTCATCATCTGGCGGATCGCGGCGGCTTCGGCTTCGGCCTTGCGGCGGCGTTCCTGCAGCTCGCGGGCGCGCGCGGCTTCCTCTTCGGCACGGGCCTTCGATTCGGCGGCGGCCTTCTCGCGCGCTTCCAGGGCGGCCTTGTCGCGCGCGTCGGCCTGCGCCTTCGCGACGGCCTGCGCGGCTTCGGCTTCGGCGGCCTTGGCCGCGGTGGCGCCGGCCTGGGCATTGGCGGCGGCTTCCGCTTCCTTGCGCGCCTTCTCCTCGGCGGCCGCACGGGCTTCTTCGGCGGCGCGCTCGCGGGCTTCCTGCTCCTCGCGTTCGCGGCGCTTGGCGGCGAGCTCCTCCTCCTGGCGGCGGATCAGCTCGGCCTGGCGCTGGGCCTCGGCCTCACGGCGCGCCAGCTCGGCCTCGTCCGGGCCGGAGGGCTGCGGCGGCTGCGCGGCTTCGGGCGCCTCGACCACGGCGGTGTCGGAGCCCTCGTCGCGCTTGATGAAGGTGCGCTTCTTGCGCACTTCCACCTGGATCGTGCGCGCCTTGCCGGTGGCGTCCGCCTGCTTGATCTCGCTGGTGGACTTCTTCACCAGCGTGATCTTCTTGCGTTCGGGCGTGGCGGTGCCGTGGCTCGCCTGGAGGTAGCCCAGGAGCTTCTGCTTGTCGGCATCGGTCAGCGAGTCCGTCGGGGCGGACTTGGCCACGCCGGCACTGCGGAGCTGTTCCAGCAGCGTCTCGGTCGATTTCTTGAGTTCGTTCGCGAACTCGGCGACGGTGGTACTAGACATGTCTTGTGGATCCCCCTCCCATCACTCGTGGGCGGTGGCGGCGGTCGCCTGGTTGAACCAGTGCTCGCGCGCCTTCATGATCAGGGCCTTGGCCTCTTCCGCGGACTGGCCGGTGATGTCCGTGAGCTCGTCGACCGCCAGGTCGGCCAGCTCGTCGCGGGTGTGGACGTTGTTCTCGGCGAGCTTGGCGATCAGCTGCGGCGTCAGGCCGGAGAGGTCGCGCAGGTCCTGCGAGACTTCCTCGACGCTCTCCTCGCGCGCGATCTCCATGGTCAGCAGCGCATCCTTGGCGCGGGCGCGCAGCTCGTTGACCGTGTCCTCGTCGAAGGATTCGATCTCCAGCATCTCGTCGATGGGCACGTACGCCACCTGCTCCAGGCTGGTGAAGCCCTCGGCGATGAGGATGTCGGCGATTTCCTCGTCGACGTCGAGCTTTTCCATGAACAGGCTGCGCAGGCCGGATTGCTCCTCGGCCTGCTTCTGCGCCGATTCATTGGCGTCCATGATGTTGATCTTCCAGCCGGTCAGCTCGGACGCTAGGCGGACGTTCTGGCCGCCGCGGCCGATGGCGATGGCGAGGTTCTCCTCGTCGACCACCACGTCCATGGCGTGCTTCTCCTCGTCGACGACGATGGAGGTGACGTTGGCCGGCGCCAGCGCGCCGATGACGAACTGGGCCGGGTCTTCGGACCACAGCACGATGTCGACCCGCTCGCCGGCGAGCTCGTTGGTGACCGCGTTGACGCGCGAGCCGCGCACGCCGACGCAGGTGCCGATGGGGTCGACGCGCTTGTCGTGCGAGACCACGGCGATCTTGGCGCGCGAACCGGGGTCGCGGGCGCAGCTCTTGATCTCGAGCAGGCCCTGTTCGATCTCGGGCACTTCCTGGCGGAACAGCTCGATCATGAACTCGGGCGCCGCGCGCGACAGGATGATGGGCGCGCCGCGCAGCGTCAGGTCCACCTCCATGATCATGGCGCGCACGCGGTCGCCGTTGCGCAGGTTCTCCTTGGGGATCATCTCGCCGCGGCGCAGGCGTCCTTCGACGCGGCCGCTCTCGACGATGATGTCGCCCTTGTCCATGCGCTTGACGGTGCCGACGAAGATCTTGTCGCCGCGCGACATGAAGTCGTTCAGCAGCATTTCGCGCTCGGCGTCGCGGATCTTCTGCAGGATGACCTGCTTGGCGGCCATGGCGCCGATGCGGCCGATCGGCAGCGACTCGACGCCCTCCTCGATGTACTCGCCTTCCTCGACGTCGGCCACGCGTTCGCGGGCGTCCATCAGCAGTTCCTCGGCGTCCGGATTCTGCAGGCCCTGGCTGTCGGGCACCACCAGCCAGCGGCGGAAGGTCTCGTAGTCGCCGCTGTCGCGGTCGATGGCCACGCGGATATCCACCTCGCCCTGGTACAGCTTCTTGGTCGCCTGGGCCAGCGCGGCCTCCACGGCGCCGAAGACCACGTCGCGCTCCACGTTCTTCTCGCGCGAGATGGCATCCACCAGCATCAACAGTTCGCGATTCATATCCCTACTCCTGAACCCCGGGGCGTTTGCGCCCCTTGAAATCGACGATCGGCGCGAGACGCGCTTCCTTCAGCTCGTCCAGCGCGAAGCCCAGCACCTGCAGCGGCGCGGGCTCCTTCTTCTTCTTCGAGACCCGGTGGCCCGGCGGCGGCGCGGGCTCGTCGCTCCACACCAGCTGCCAGCCGGCGCCATCGGGCGCCTGTTCGAGCGTGCCACGGAACTTGCGGCGATTGGCGGCCACCTGGCCGGCCGCCGCCGCACCCATCGGCGCCTTCAGCGTGATGTCGACCACCTCGCCGGCGAAACGTTCGAAATCCCGCTCGTTGCGTAACGGCCGGTCGATGCCCGGCGATGACACCTCGAGGCGCTTGTAGTCGACTTCCTCGACTTCCAGCGTATATTGCAGCTGGCGGGTGACCCGTTCGCAGTCCTCGACGTTGACCATCCGCTCCTCGCCCGGCTCCCAGGGGAAGTCGATCGTCACGCGCAGCGTGCCCCCCGCGGAGCGTTCCAGCTCCACCAATTCGTAGCCCATGCCGGCCACGGTTTGCGCGACGATGTCCTGTAGTGCCAAAGTGGTGAGTCGATCAGGCAAAAAAAACGGGCGGTTGGTACCCGCCCGTTTGGTCGTGAAGCCGGTATTCTAGCGCCCAAGCCGTTGATTCGCAAGGCGCCAGGGTCTTTTCGCGGCCGGCGCTAGGTCCGCTCAGGCCGCCGCGGCGACCAGGGTGCGGGTGTACGGATCGCGCGGGGCCTCCAGGACCTGGTCGACCGGCCCGGATTCGACCACCCGGCCGTCCTTCATCACCAGGACGTCGTGGGCCATGGCCCGGATCACATCGACGTCGTGGGTGATCAGCAGGTAGGCGAGGCCCCTCTCACGTTGCAGCCGTTGCAGCAATTTCAAGACCTGTTGCTGGATGGTGACGTCCAGGGCACTGGTGGGCTCGTCCAGCACCAGCAGCTGCGGCTGCACGATCAGGGCGCGGGCGATGGCCAACCTCTGCCGTTGGCCGCCGGAGAATTCGTGCGGGTAGCGCCCGAGCAGTCCGGGGAACTGCCGTTCGGCCAGGCCGACCTCCTCCAGGGTGCGCACCACCCGGGCGCGGCGCTGCTCCGGGTCCAGGCCGGGTTCGTGCACCAGCAGGCCCTCGCCGACGATCTCCTCCACGGTCATGCGCGGCGACAGCGAGGAGAACGGGTCCTGGAACACCACCTGCACCAGCCGGCGGATGGCGCGGTTGCGGGACGAATTGGGGCCCCAGCGGGTGCCGACCACGTCCAGCTCCCCCTGGTGCGGCACCAGGCCCAGGGCGGCGAGCGCCATGGTCGACTTGCCCGAGCCGGATTCGCCCACGATGCCCAGGGTGCCGCCTGCCGGCACCTGGAAGTCGGCGCCCTGCACCGCGACGAACGCGCCCTTTCGGAACCAGCCCCGAAAGCCCGGCAGCGGCACCGGGTAGGTCACCCGCAGGTCGCGCGCCTGCATCACCGGCGGGGCCGATTCCGGCAGTTCCGGGACATCGCGCTCGGGCCGGCTCTGGATGAGCTTGCGGGTGTAGGGATGGCGGGGAGCGGAGAACACGTCGCCGACCGTGCCCTGTTCGACCAGGTGGCCGTGCTCCATGACGGCGATGTGGTCGGCGAACTTGCGCACCAGGTTGAGGTCGTGCGTGATCAGCAGCACGGCCATGCCATGCCGCTGCTGCAGCTCGCCCAGCATGTCCAGGATCTGCTGGCGCAGGGTCACGTCCAGCGCCGTGGTCGGCTCGTCGGCCAGCAGCAGGCGCGGCTTGAGCGCCAGGGCCATCGCGATCATGGCGCGCTGGCGCTGGCCGCCGGAGAGCTGGTGCGGGTAGGCCCGGGCGCGCCGCTGCGGCTCGGGGATACCGGTGGAGGCCAGGGCCTCCACCGCGCCTTCCCAGGCCTCGCGCGCCGTCAGGCCTTCCTTCAGCTGCAGTACTTCGGCGATCTGCTCGCCCACGGTGAACAGCGGATTGAGGGCCGTCATCGGCTCCTGGAAGACCATGGCGATGTCGCGCCCGCGGATCCCCTGCAGCTTGCGTTCGGGGGCGGCGAGCAGGTCGAGTTCCTGGCCGTCGCGGCCCTGGAAGCGGGCCGAGCCGGCCAGCCGGGCATTGGGCACCAGCCGCAGCAGCGACAGCGCGGTCACCGTCTTGCCGGAGCCGGATTCGCCCACCAGCGCCAGCTTCTCGCCGGGGGCGATCGCGAAATCCACGCCGTGCACCACTTCCTTGCCGCCGAAGGCGACGCGCAGGCCGGACACCTGGAGCAGTGCTTCGCTCATCGGTCGGCCTTCCGGGGGTCGAGGGCGTCGCGCAGGGCGTCGCCCATGAAGGTCAGCAGCATTAGCGTGACCACCAGAACCAGGAAGGTGGACAGCGAGATCCACCAGGCGTCGATGTTGTTCTTGCCCTGCGACAGCAGTTCGCCCAGCGATGGCGTGCCCGGCGGCACGCCCAGGCCGAGGAAGTCCAGCGACGTGAGCCCCAGGATGGCGGCGCTCATGCGAAACGGCAGGAAGGTCACGACCGGTGTCATGGAGTTGGGCAGGATGTGGCGCCAGATGATGCGGGTGTTGTCGACCCCGAGCGCGCGCGCGGCCCGCACGTAGTCCATCTGCCGGTTGCGCAGGAACTCGGCGCGCACGTAGTCGGCCAGCGCCATCCAGCCGAACAGCGACAGCAGCACCAGCAGCAGCCCGATGCTGGGCGCGAACACCGCGCTGAAGATGATCAGCAGGTACAGCTCGGGAATGGCCGCCCAGATCTCGATGAAGCGCTGCATGGCCAGGTCGACCTTGCCCGCGAAATAGCCCTGGATGGCGCCGGCCAGGATGCCCAGTACCGTGCCGATGGCCGTCAGCGCCAGCGCGAACAGCACGCTCACCCGGAACCCGTAGATCAGCTGGGCCAGCAGGTCGCGGCCGCGGTCGTCGGTGCCCAGCCAGTTGGCCCACGAGGGTTTCGCCGGACTGGGCTCCTGGGCGAAGTAGTTGACGGTCTTGGGGCCATAGGGGTTGAGCGGATAGAGCGCCCAGTTGCCGTCCTTGCGCAGTTGCTCCCGGATGAAGGGGTCGTGGTAGTCGGTGGGCGTGGGGAAGTCGCCGCCGAAGGTGGTTTCCGGGTAGTCGTTGAGGACCGGGAAATAGAGCTGGCCCTCGTAGCGCACCAGCAGGGGCCGGTCGTTGGAGACGACCTCGGCCAGCAGGCTCACCACCACCATCGCGCAGAACAGCAGCAGGCTGACGAAGCCCAGCTTGTTGCGGCGAAAGCGCACCCAGGCCCGCCGCCCGGGCGACAGGCTGCCCTGGCCGGGCAGTGGGGCCGACGGCAGCTCGTCCGGCCGCAGGGGCTCGTCGGTCAGCGGCGCGGCGACCTCAATCGAATTTGACACGCGGATCCACCCAGACGTAGCTCAGGTCGCTGATCAGTTTGGTCACCAGCCCGATCAATGTGAAGAGATACAAGGTCCCCAGCACGACCGGGTAGTCGCGCCGGATCACGCTCTCGTAGCCGAGCAGGCCCAGGCCGTCGAGCGAGAACAAGGTCTCGATCAGCAGCGAGCCGGCGAAGAAGGCGCCCACGAAGGCCGCCGGGAATCCGGTCAGGATGGGGATCAGCGCATTGCGGAAGACATGCTTCCACAGCACCTGGCGCTCGCCCAACCCCTTGGCCCGCGCCGTCAGGACGTACTGCTTGCGGATCTCCTCCAGGAAGGAGTTCTTGGTCAGCATGGTCGTCACGGCGAAGCTGCCCAGGACCATCGCCGTCACCGGCAGGGTGATGTGCCAGAGGTAGTCGACAATGCGCGCCGGCCAGCTCAGCTCCTCCCAGTTGGGCGACGTCAGGCCGCGCAGCGGGAACCATTGCAGCTGGCCGCCGAAGATCACCAGCAGCGCCACGCCCAGCACGAAGCCCGGGATGGCGTAGCCCACCAGCACGATGAGGGTGGTGACGAAGTCGAAGCGCGAGCCCGCCCGCACCGCCTTGGCCACCCCCAGGGGCACGGCGATGCCGTAGCTGATGAGGAAGGTCCAGAGGCCCAGGCTGATGGACACCGGCAGCTTCTCGAGGATCAGCGACCAGACGTCCTTGTTCTGGAAGAAGCTCTGACCGAGGTCGAAGCGGGCGAACTGGCCGAGCATCTGCAGCAGGCGTTCGTGCGCCGGCTTGTCGAAGCCGTACAAGGCCTTGATCTCGGCCAGCCGCTTGGGATCGACACCCTGGTTGCCGCGGTAGGCCGCGCCGCCGCCCTCCACCGCCCCGCCGGTGGCCGCGCGCGATTCGGCGATGTACTGCTCCACCGGGCCGCCGGGGACGAACTGGATGACGAGGAAGGTGACCAGCAGGATCCCCAGCAGCGTGGGGATCATCAGGAGGAGGCGCTTGAGGATGTAGGCGGCCATGCGGCTATTGGGCGTGGGGGCCGCCGTCGCCGCGGGCCCACCAGTAGGTCATGACCCATTCCTCGGCGCCGTTGTAGCCGGGCATGGGCGGCTTGAACGCCAGGCGCCAGGCGTTGTAGGCCATGCGGTGCGCCATCAGCGTCCAGTTGGGGATGAGGTAGTGGCTGTGCATGATCACCCGGTCGAAGGCCCGGCAGGCCGGCAGGAGTTCGGCCTTCGATTCGGCGGTGGTCATCTTCGCCAGCAGCGCGTCGACCGCCGGGCTCTTGACGCCCATGAAGTTGCCGCCGCCCTCGACGTCGGCGGCCTTGCTGCCGAAGATCTCGGCCAGGGCCTGGCCGGGGTTGTGCGTGCCCTGGAAGTTGATGCCGATGATGTCGAACTCGAACTTGTCCATGCGCTGCTGGTACAGCGCGAAGTCCACCGGCACGAAGCGCAGCTCGATGCCCAGCTTCTCCAGGTTGCGGATCCAGGGCGTGAGGGTGCGCACCCCGGTGTCACGGCTGTCGAGGTATTCCAGCACCATGGGCTGGCCCTGGGCATTGCGCAGCGCGCCGTCGCGGTATTCCCAGCCGGCCTCCTTCAGCAGCGCCTGGGCCTTGCGCAGGTTGTTGCGCAGCGACTGGCCCGGGCCTTCGGTCACCGGCGGGGTGTACATCGGGCCGAAGGCGGCGTCCGGCACCTTGCCGCGCCAGGGTTCGAGCAGCTTCAGCTCCTCCGGCGACGGCAGGCCGGTGGCCTGGCATTCGGTGTTGCCGAACAGGTCCTTCACCCGCGGGTAGCCACGGTAGAACATCTGCCGGTCCATGTACTCGAAGTCCATCGCCAGGCCCAGGGCCTCGCGCACCCGGACGTCCTTCAGCAGCGGCTTGCGGGTGTTGAGCACGTAGCTCTGGAAGCCCGCCGGCTGCTTGTGCGCGAAGGCGTGCTTGACCAGCTCGCCGCTGTCGAACTTGCGTCCGTTCACCCGGCGCGCCCAGTCGCCTGCCGAATAGAAGGTCATCATGTCGAACTCGCCGGCCTTCAGGGCCTCGAGCCGGGCCGTGTGGTCGCGGTAGATCTTCACCGTGATGCGGTCGAAGTTGTGGGCGCCGCGCTTCACATTCAGGTCGCGGGCCCAGTAGTTCGGGTCGCGCACGTAGGTGATGTCCTTGCCGAAGCGTACCGGGCCGATCTTGTACGGGCCGCTGCCGATCGGGATGTCCATCACGATCTCGTCGAAGCGCTTGGCCTTGCCGTCCACCACGCCCCAGTCGCGGCTGAACACCGGCAGGCCGCCGACGGTCAGCGGCAGTTCGCGGTTGGGCTTCTTGAAGCGGAAGCGGATGGTGCGCTCGTCGACGATCTCGGCGCCGGCCACCTCCTCCAGCATGGTCTTGTACGCCGGCATGGCGTACTGGCTGATCAGCGTCTCGTAGCTGTGCTTCACGTCGGCGGCCAGCACCGGTTTGCCGTTGTGGAAGCGGGCCTCGGGCCGCAACCGGAAGGTGGCGCTCAGGCGGTCGGGGGCCACTTCCACTTCCTCGGCCAGCAGGCCATAGCCGGAGGCCGTTTCGTCCATGGAGCCGGCCAGCAGCGAGTCGAACAGCAGCGCGCCGAGGTAGGCCGGCGGGGAGCCCTTGATGGTGTACGGGTTGTACTTGTCGAAGGTGGAATAGCGCAGGTTGCTGACCAGGCGCAACTCGCCCCCCTTGGGCGCTGCCGGGTTGGCGTAGTCGAACTGGCGGAAGCCCGGCGGGTACTTCAGGTCCCCCCACAGCGCATAGCCGTGGGCGGCCCAGGCGGCCGGGGCCAGCGCGCAGGCGAGCAGGAGCAGCAAACCTCGCATGCGACAATTCTGCCGAGTTTTCAATGAAGAGAGAGACATGGGCTTCCTGACTGGCAAGAAATTCCTGATCACCGGCGTTCTGTCGAACCGCTCCATTGCCTACGGCATCGCCAAGGCCTGCCATGCCCAGGGGGCGGAACTCGCCTTCAGCTACGTCGGTGACCGCTTCAAGGATCGGATCACCGAATTCGCCGCAGAGTTCGGCTCCAGCCTCGTCTTCGACTGCGACGTCGGCGACGACGCCCAGATCGAGAAGCTGTTCCAGGACCTGGCGGCCACCTGGCCGAAGTTCGACGGCTTCGTCCACGCCATCGGTTTCGCTCCGCGCGAGGCGATCGCCGGCGACTTCCTGGACGGGCTGTCGCGCGAAGCCTTCAAGATCGCGCACGACATCAGTGCGTACAGCTTCCCGGCCATGGCCAAGGCGGCCCTGCCCTACCTGAACCCGCAGTCGGCCCTGCTGACGCTGACCTACCTGGGCGCGATCCGCACCGTTCCGAACTACAACACCATGGGCTTGGCCAAGGCTTCGCTGGAAGCCTCGGTGCGCTACCTGGCCGAGTCCCTGGGCCCCAAGGGCATCCGGGTCAATGGCATCAGCGCCGGCCCGATCAAGACCCTGGCGGCCAGCGGCATCAAGGGCTTCGGCAAGATCCTGAACGTGGTCGCCGAGACCTCGCCGATCCGGCGCAACGTCACCATCGACGACGTCGGCAACGTGGCGGCCTTCCTTCTGAGCGACCTGGCCGCGGGGGTGAGCGCGGAGATCACGTACGTCGATGGCGGCTTCAGCCAGGTGGTGGGCGGGATCGCGGAGTAACCCCTTCTGATCCCCGCGCCGGGCCGGGGTTCCCGGCTTCGCACCCCCGGCCCTGGCGGCGGCGCCGTCGCTACTGCTTCACGCAGTCCGCGAAGTAGCGCACCCTGCCGTCCTCGTCGACCTCGGTCACCAGGCCGTGGATGTCGGTGCCGAAGCCGGGGCACTCGGCGTTGAAGGCGCGCGAGAACTTGAGGTATTCCACGATCCGCTTGTTGAACACCTCGCCCGGGATCAGCAGCGGGATGCCGGGTGGGTACGGCGTGATCAGGCTGGTGGTGATCCGGCCTTCCAGGTGGTCGATCTCCACCCGCTCGGTCTGGCGGTGGGCGATGTGGGCGAAGGCGTCGCTCGGCTTCATGGCCGGCTGCAGGTCGCTCAGGTAGATGTCGGTCGACAGCTTGGCGATGTCGAACTTGGCGTACAGCTCGTGGACGTACTGGCACAGGTCGGCCAGCCCCATGCGCTCGTAGCGCGGGAAGCGCTGGCAGAACTCCGGCAGGATCTTCCACATCGGCTGGTTCTTGGCGTAGTCGTCCTTGAACTGCTGCAGCGCCGACAGCAGCGTGTTCCAGCGGCCCTTGGTGATGCCGATGGTGAACAGGATGAAGAAGCTGTAGAGGCCCGTCTTCTCCACGATGATCCCGTGTTCGGCCAGGAACTTGGTCACGATCGAAGCGGGGATGCCGGTCTTGGCGAACTTGCCGTTGAGGTCCAGGCCGGGCGTCACGATCGTGCACTTGATCGGGTCCAGCATGTTGAAGCCCTCGGCCAGGTTGCCGAAGCCGTGCCACTTCGCCGTCCGGGCCTCGCCCTTGATGATCCAGTCGTCGGCGCGGCCCATGCCCTCTTCCACCAGCTTGTCCGGGCCCCAGACCTTGAACCACCAGTCGTTCTTGCCGTACTCGGCTTCCACCTTGCGCATGGCGCGACGGAAGTCGAGCGCCTCCAGGACGCTCTCTTCCACCAGCGCGGTGCCGCCGGGCGGCTCCATCATCGCGGCGGCCACGTCGCAGCTGGCGATGATGGCGTACTGCGGGCTGGTCGAGGTGTGCATCAGGTACGCCTCGTTGAACAGGTGCCGGTCCAGCTTGTTCTCGGCGGCGTCCTGCACCAGCACATGGCTGGCCTGGCTGATGCCGGCCAGCAGCTTGTGGATGGACTGGGTCGAGTACACCAGCGACTTCTGCGGCCGCGGGCGCTTCTTGCCCATCGCGTGGAAGGTGCCGTAGAAGGGATGGAAGCAGGCGTGCGGGATCCACGCCTCGTCGAAGTGCAGCGCCTCGACATAGCCGTCGAGCATGGACTTGATGGTCTCGGTGTTGTACAGGACACCGTCGTAGGTGGACTGGGTCAGCGTCAGGATGCGCGGCTTGACCTTCTCCGGATCCACGTCCTTGAGCAGCGGGTTGGCGCGGATCTTGGCCTTGATCGTCTCGGGCGAGAACTCGCTCTGGGGGATGGGGCCGATGATGCCGAAGTGGTTGCGCGTCGGCTTCAGGAACACGGGGATGGCCCCGGTCATGATGATGGAGTGCAGCACCGACTTGTGGCAGTTGCGGTCGACCACCACCACGTCGCCCGGCGCCACCTCGTGGTGCCACACCATCTTGTTCGAGGTGCTGGTGCCGTTGGTGACGAAGAAGCAGTGGTCGGCGTTGAAGATGCGCGCCGCGTTGCGCTCGCTGGCCGCCACCGGCCCGGTGTGGTCCAGCAGCTGGCCCAGTTCATCCACCGCGTTGCAGACGTCGGCGCGCAGCATGTTCTCGCCGAAGAACTGGTGGAACATCTGGCCCACCGGCGACTTCAGGAAGGCCACGCCGCCCGAATGGCCGGGGCAGTGCCAGGAGTAGGAGCCGTCCTCGGCGTAGTCGAGCAGCGCGCGGAAGAACGGCGGCTGGATGCCCTCCAGGTACGACCGGGCTTCCCGGATGATGTGGCGCGCCATGAACTCCGGCGTGTCCTCGTACATGTGGATGAAGCCGTGCAGCTCGCGCAGCACGTCGTTGGGCAGGTGGCGCGAGGTCTTGGTCTCGCCGTAGACGTAGATCGGAACCTCGGGGTTCTTGCGCCGCACCTCGCCGATGAAGTTGCGCAGGTTGAGCACCACCGGGTCGACCTCCTGGCCGCCGGCGAACTCCTCGTCGTCGATGGACAGGATGAAGGCGCTGGCGCGGCTTTGCTGCTGCGCGAACTGCGACAGGTCGCCGTAGCTGGTGACGCCGAGGACTTCGAAGCCCTCTGCTTCGATCGCCTGCGCGAGGGCACGGATGCCCAGGCCGGAGGTGTTCTCCGAGCGGTAGTCTTCGTCGATGATGACGATGGGGAAGCGAAACTTCATCGGGCGTCCAGGCGCAAAAAGGTCAAGCGAGCCGCGAAGTGTATGAAATCCGCGGGGCCCGTCGCTTGCACCGGCCCGCATTTCCTCCACAATTGCTCGAAAGGGGACTTATGGCGGACTCCACCATCTGGTGGCTGCTGGCCGGCGCGGCCGTGGCCATCGAGCTGCTCACCGGCACTTTCTACCTGCTGATGCTGGCCATCGGGCTGGCCGCCGGCGCGCTCGCGGCCCATGCCGGCGCCGGCCTGGCGCCCCAGCTGGTGGTGGCCGCGGTGGTGGGTGGCGGGGCGGTGGCCGGCTGGTACCTGCGACGGCGCCGGCACCCCACCGATGTGCCGGCCGAGGCCAATCCCAACGTGAACCTCGATGTCGGCGAGGTGGTGCAGGTGGAGGCCTGGGGGCCCGACCGCACCGCCACCGTCCGCCACCGCGGCGCCAGCTGGACGGCCGTGCCCCTGGGCGGCGTGCCGCAGGGCCCGGGCGCCTACCGGATACGCGAGGTCGCCGGCAGCCGCCTGGTCGTCGAGAAAACCTGAAAAAGACAAGGAGAGCCGCTCTTGGAAATCGCCATCGTCCTATTCGTCGTCGCCGTCATCTTCGTGGTGCGCGCCGTCAAGGTCGTGCCGCAGCAGAACGCCTGGGTGGTCGAGCGCCTGGGCAAGTACCACGCCACCCTCACCCCCGGCCTGAACTTCCTGGTGCCCTTCGTCGACCGGGTCGCCTACCGGCACAGCCTGAAGGAGATTCCGCTGGACGTGCCCAGCCAGGTCTGCATCACCCGCGACAACACGCAGCTGCAGGTCGACGGCATCCTGTACTTCCAGGTGACCGATCCGATGCGGGCCAGCTATGGCTCCTCCAACTACATCGTCGCCATCACCCAGCTGGCCCAGACCACGCTGCGCAGCGTGATCGGCAAGCTGGAGCTGGACAAGACCTTCGAGGAGCGCGACATCATCAATGCCCAGGTGGTGCAGGCGATCGACGAGGCGGCCCTGAACTGGGGCGTGAAGGTGCTGCGCTACGAGATCAAGGACCTGACGCCGCCCGAGGCCATCCTGCGCGCCATGCAGTCCCAGATCACCGCGGAGCGCGAGAAGCGCGCCCTGATCGCCGCCTCGGAGGGCCGCCGCCAGGAGCAGATCAACATCGCCACCGGCGAGCGCGAGGCCTTCATTGCCCGCTCCGAGGGCGAGAAGCAGGCCGAGATCAACAAGGCCCAGGGCGAGGCAGCGGCCATCCTGGCGGTGGCCGAGGCGACGGCGGGGGCCATCCGCCAGGTGGCCGAGTCCATCACCCGCCCCGGCGGCGAACAGGCCGTGCAGCTGAAGGTGGCCGAGCGTGCGGTCGACGCCTTCGGCAAGGTGGCCGAGGACGCGACCACCACCCTTGTGATCCCGGCCAACATGAGCGAGGTGGGGGGCCTGATCGCTTCGGCCATGAAGATGGTTCAGGCCGCCGGCCGCACCCCGGGCGTACCAGCGAATCCGGCGAATCGCTAGCGAACGAGCCCGCATCCGCCGGCCGGGTGGCTGCGGCGGGGAAGGCCGGCGACAGTCCCCGCGCCGCCGCCCCTCCCCGCCTCGCCTTCCCTCGCCCCGGGCGCTGCCTGGCGCCCGGCCGTCTCCCCGACCCCCCTCACTCTTCTTCGTTGCCTGCGGCCGTGCCCCGGAAGGTGCTGCTCAGCGGACTGGGCCGCGAGCGCAGGCCGCTGGGCAACAGGTCGGTGAACAGCGCGCTCAGGCTCGCCAGTTCGTCCCAGGCTGCCGCTTCGCCGCGCGTGCGCGCCAGCAGCGCCATCAGCTCCCCGCGCATGAACCACAGCGTCTCCACGTCCGCCGCATAGCGGATCCGCCGCGCCAGCTTGACCGCCCGCTCGCTCTTGTCGGCGGTGGTCATCTCCAACATCACCTGGCGGATGTCTTCCAGCGTCACGCCGCCGTCGCCGGGCGGGGCCGCCGCCGCGGGGACCGCGTGGGTGCTCAGGAGGCCCGAGAAACTGCTGCGGAGCTTGGTCTTGAACCAGGAAGGCATGACGGTCCTTTCAGCCTGCACCGCGATCGGCAGGGTCGGCGGGGAGGGAGAGCGCGATGAGTTCGGCGACGGCCAGGTCCGCCACCCGTCCCGGCAGGGGCGAGGCAGCGATGTCGCGCAGCCGCGCGAAGCTGTAGAGAAGGCGCTCCTCGGCAGCTTCGGCGTCGGCACCGAAGCGCGGCACGCCATAGACGACCTGGCGACGGTCGTCGGCCGGCAGCCGGCCCAGCAGCCGGCGGGTGACCAGCACGGCACCGCCGCGGCTGCAGCGCGACAGCTGCTCCGCGCGGTCGGCGGCGTCGCCCAGCACGCGCAGGTCGGCGCGCGCCCCGGTTCCGATCGCACCCAGCCAGTCCTGGCCTTCCTCGAGGCCGGTGTTCATGCACAGCTCCAGGTCCCAGCCCTTGCGGGCCTGCCAGCGCAGGCTCACCTGCCGCATGGCCGCGCGCGCCTGGTGGGCGGCGGCCAGCGCGTTCCACAGGTAGCTGCTGCCATCGCGCTGGGGCAGGAAGTAGCAGGCCAGGCCCTCGTCCGGATGGCGGCCGTGCCGGCCGCCGTGGCGGCGGAAGATCGGGTCCAGTTCGGCCCAGACCTCATTGACCAGTTCGAAGTATTCGTGCGCGGCCAGGCGCACCCAGAGGCCGGCGGCATCCTGCAGCGTGGTGAACAGGATGACCATGGGGCTGATCGCCGGCGCGGCCTGCGCACCCGGATTCCGGGCCGGCTCCGCGGCTTCCCGGGCTTCGCCGGCGGCGGGCGCGTAGGCGAACAGGATGCCCTGCTGGAACTGCACCGCATAGGCGGTGCGGGCCGGAACCGGCCCGGCAGCCGGGATCCGGGCTTGCGCCACCAGGCCCTGGGGCGGCATCGGGGTGGCGCGGTACAGGGTGTCCAGGACCGCGGCCTGGGCTGCGGGCAGGCCCCGCATCAGGTCGGCGGCGATGGCGCCGCGGCTGCCGGCGAGTTGCAGGTGGAAGCGCAGCAGGGCCTCCCGCGCCGGATCGTCGGCGGCGAACAGGGGAGCCAGGACGCTTCCGGACAGAGGGTGGCCAGCCAGGGGCGACAGGCGATGCGTACGGGCGGCCTCATTGCCCCAGGCGATGGCGAGGCTGTCGTCCACCAGGTAGGCGGGATGGCTGGTCGCGCGCAGCGACAGCGGCCAGGCGTCGCCGTCGGCGGCGTCTCCGTCCCCCCGGACAGGCGCAGGCGGCGCCTGCACGGTGGCCGGCGCCTGGACGAGGGGCGCACCATCCGGCGGCTGTTGCGCGAACAGCTCGGCGATGCGGCTGATGCTCCAGCCTTCGCGCTTGAGGCGCTGGATGGTTTCGACGCGGCGGACGGTGTCGTCGGGAAAGTAGCCGATGCGAGGCGCTGCACCGTGCTCCGGCCCGGGCGGCAGCACCTGCGGCCGCGGCACCAGGCCGGTGCCGATGTAGTTGTTGAGCGTGGCACGCGAGATGCCGGTCCGCTCGATGATTTCCTTGCTGGTGAGCAAGAAGGCCCCTGTCTGTCTAAGTCAGAAGGTAAATGTCTAGACAGATAGTGAAATTGATTAGACAGATAGTCAACGCCCAGCCCGGCAGTTGTGGGCGTCGGGAGACAGGCTCCGCCTTCTGGATGAGGCTGGGGGCGGCGAAAGGGCCCTGCTGGGCTTGCAATGGTGTCGCCTGCAAAGTTTCAACTGTCCATGCATCTGTCTAAACGGACTTGGACAGATGGGCGTCGGGCGCGGGGCATGTGTCTTGCCGTCGCGCCAAAGAAAAACCCGCCGTAGGGCGGGTTTCCCATCATGGGGTTCCTGGCGGAGAGGGCGGGATTCGAACCCGCGGTGGGCTATTAACCCACACACGCTTTCCAGGCGTGCGACTTAAACCGCTCATCCACCTCTCCAGGAAGCCCGCGATTGTAGCAGTGCGCGAGGCCTGTTCAGGCGGTCACGGCCGAGCGACGTGCTTCCTGCGGGTCGTTGAGCATGGAAAGCAGCAGGTTGACGTCGGCCGGCTTGACCATGTGGAAGTCGAAACCGGCCTGGGCCGAGCGGTTGCGGCTCTCGGCTTCGCCATAGCCCGTCAGGGCGATCAGCAGCGCGTCCTGCGACTCGGGCTGGCTTCGCAGGCCGTGCGCCACCTCGAAGCCGTTCATGCCCGGCAGGCCGATGTCCAGCAGCACCACATCGGGCCGGAACGCGCGCGCCAGCTCCAGCGCCGCCTGGCCCTCGTGCGCCACCTTCACCTCGAAGCCTTCCATTTCCAGCAGCGTCATCAGGGTCTCGGCCGAGGCCGCGAGGTCGTCGACCACCAGGATGCGGGCGCCGCCGCCCTGCCCCCGGGCGACCACCCGCGGCGCGGCGGCAGAAGC